>WFMP01000099.1 GCA_015489035.1 Candidatus Altimarinota bacterium | reverse complement strand
TATCACACCTTTATAATCTTTAATTGTTTTTTGTTTATAAATCATTAATTCTAAAAAGTAAGGAGCTAGTAGCAATTCTCCACCTGCTTCCATAAATATTTTTTTACCCAATAAATTATTTAGATGAGGCACTATATCGAAATTGCCTTGTTTGTTATTTTTTATGGTGGTATTTAAAAAATTATAGCAAAAATCACATTTAAGATTAAATTGAGTAAACCATTCAACGCAAACAATAATATCAGTTTTTTCTAATGTTATCACTAATAATCTTTAATAAAATAACGTGGATATGCGGTTTTTTGTATGCCATCACCAAAAGCTTTTAAAAAATTTGTTTCTTCTTCAAAACTATTTAAAAAAGGTTTTAACACAAAACAATAATTTCGAAACAAAATGATGCTATTTAGTACGGGCACCATTCCTACTGTTAAAATGTGATCAAAAAGTAAATCTGCAAAATTTACGCTTAAATAATTTTTGAATACTAAATCCTCTTTAAAAGGACAATTTTTAAAAAAAGTAACAATATTATCATCTATTTTGGCTTTTGGATTAGATATTAATGTATTTTGAATTTTATAAAAATTCTTATCTTCCAATTTTGGTGTTAAAATATCCAATGAATTATTAGATAGAGTATATTTTCCATCACTATTAAAATTAACTAAATCTGTTTTCAAGTCTTTATAATCATAATCTTGAAATGTATTTAAGTCGATATTCAAACCAACAGATGCACATAATTCATTGAGTTTACTATCTGCTATAATTTGTAGTCTTTCTTCTTTCAGTGATATTTCTGTATCTGAAATTTCTATTCTTACATCCGACATTTAAAACTCCGTTTCTTTTAATTTATTTATATTTTGACTACTATCCCAAAACATACTATCAAACCAACAATTTTGATTATGACAAATTTTATTAGTAGGTTGATAAGTGTAATTTTCTAACGGTATTCCTGCTGTATCGTTAAAAATATCACTAAAACATTTATAAATTAAATTATTTTGAATAAACATACTATGAAATTCTATAGTACATAATTTACCGTAACTTAAAATATTGTCTCGCCATATTTCATAATTGCTATATCCATGATGTAATTTAGTAAATGCCCAATCATTTTTTATCAAGTCAAAATCTGGGTCATTTTCTAATGATCTTAGATGTTCAGAACTTGGTAATTTATCTAATGTTTTAGGCAATATCGGATAATATTGTACATTATTCGTAAATAGCATTTTCAACTTTTTATACTCTTTGATGTTTTTTCTAGGCATATCCATTACTGCTATTTCTCCTAAAGTTGACATATTATTTGCTTTAATATTTTTAATAAACTCCGATAATGTCGTATTTGACGGATGGTATGAATAATTTATTATTATTCCAGAATATTCATTAATTAATTTCTTAATTACATCAGGATTTGAACCATTTGTTTGAATAATAATTCTGTCTGAATACTTTTTACATAAAGATACAAACTTAACTATATCAGGGTGTAGAGTAGGCTCACCACCAAAAATAAAAAATTCTAATTTGTCAAATTGTTTAAATAATTTTTCATAGTTTTTGAGTTCTAATTTAACAATAGGAATATTATTATTATGCAAATCCTTACAATAAGGACAATTAAAATTACATATTTCATTAAGTCGAATTTCAATTCTCATTTAAGTCCTTTCTTAATTTTTAATAAACCATCGCAGTAACATCCATTGTGAGGACACACTTTAGGTTTAATTTCTGTTATATTTTCAAAAAATCTAAAGTTTTTAGTTAAATCTGCACTAATATTAAAACAAAATTGCTGAACGAACCCTTTATAATTTATTTCATAATTATTATTAAAACAGTCCCAACCATTAAAATGTGCTAAATCTTTATTATAAAATTCATAGTCTGTATAAAAATTTGCTTCTTCTGTTTTATTCTTATCCCAATATAATATTTTTGAATCAAATAATTTTTCTTCTTTTAAATAACTAAATTCTTTGTAAAATTCCGGAGTATAATTATGTATTTTATGCATATCCCCGTCATCATAAAGAAAATGTGGGTGCATTTCAACATCATGTTTCATTAATTCATTTATAATTTTATGTATGAATGGCCAATGTTCTGGATTTGGGTGTAGCATAACATTTACCTTACTTCTGTAACCCTTTTCTTGTATTATTAAAACTTTTTTAATAAAATCCTTATATTTTTCGATATAATCAAAATGAACACTCCATAAAAATAGTAATTTAGGATGTCCATTAGGTTTTATAGAATTTTTAAAGTGTTCTATTCTAGGATAATTCTGGAAAAACTCTACAGTTTGAAGTGAATTTGTGGTAACATATAAACGAGAAGCATCGTGTTTTTCAATAGCGTTCCATGACAATTCTAACAATTCAAAAAACCTAGGATGTATAGTTGGTTCACCGCCTTGAAACCCTAGAAAAACAGGCAATTTACTTCTCGACAACGCATATATGATCAATTTTTGTCTTGCCCAAGAATCTAACTTTCCCCATTCACCGTTAGGCTCGTATTGTTTAATAGCGTAGCAATAATCACATTTTAATTGACATTGTGTGCTAACATCCCAATGAACATAAAGTCTGTCTACCAAATGACCTTTATCTCCTTGCAGTTTTGAGTAATTCGAGTTCATTTTCATAACTTATTTTCCTTTTATTTTCAATTTCCGCCTGATGTATAGTGTGTTCTTTACTGAGTATTTGTGTATTTATTCTAAATGGTAATGATTGAATTTGACCTTTATCTATATTATCCACAAATCCATTTAATGTTAGCCTACAATATAATAAATTAACTGGAGAAGTGTCGTTTTCATCTAATTCGTCAAAAAAATATAAAATTTCTGTTTCATTATGTATAAAATCTATAAATTCTTTATAAATAGTTTCAAAATCTGGTATTCTTAATATAGATACTTCTATAACAACGCTTCTTGAATTTAATTTGTCTAAATATTCTTGAATTGTTAATAATTTTGATTTATAATTTATTTCTAATAATTGTAAATGTAGACTAATGTTAAGTATAAACAGTATATTTGAATTTTTATATATATTTATTACATCTTTATAAAAATTCAAATTACCAGAAAAATTTGTAGGAAAAACTAATCTAACAGATTTGTCGTCAAATAACGTATTAATAATTTTAAGATACGGGTATATTTGCTTCCCAAAAACACTTAATTCACCACCTTGAATTATAAAAAAATATTTTTTAATTCCTTTTCTTTCACATTCTCTTTTAAATAATAATAAATTTCTTTTAAAATAAGTAATATTCATCATTTCTTTATTACTATGATTTAAACCTTGAGAACAATATGAGCAAGAAAAATTACAAAAATTCGTAAGCTCAATAGTTAAATTTATACTGTTTATTTGCGTCATATTTTGCCTTTACAATTTGGATTTAGCTCCCATTTGTTATCACCAAAACTTATATTATCATTTCCATCAGTGGTTTGTCTAAAAAGTCTTTGTTTAATTAGATTAATAGTTTTAGCGTTTTTTAAAACCGTTTGGAATAAATACCAATCGTTATCTCTATAATTTCCAGTTGGAAAATTAGTCAATAAATCTTTTTTAAAAATAATCTGAGATAGTTGGAATAAATCATTGGTCGTTTCTATTTTGAATTTGGCTTTAAAATCATGCATATCCACTGGAGTATAATTTAAGAAATTTAAATCATAACTTAGATCAATATATTTGTAGAATAATTTTGATAATACGTCATCATCTTCCAAATAATAAATGTAATCTTTCGTACTCAAATCAAATAAATGTTTATACACTTTGGAAAGATCAGAGTTTTTATAGTAGAAATAACTAACCTGTGGATGTTTTACTTCAACAATATCATTACTATCGTTGTTCACTAGAATTTCAACATTTTTAGGTATGTCGACGAGTGCAGATGATAAACATCTATTAAATAAGTTCGGTCTTTTGTGCGTCAATAACAAAATACTAAGATTCACATACACTCCTTTAAAATTTGTATTATTTCATCATTTGAATTTAAGCTTATAGATTCAATATGTTTTAAATCTTCGCGTCTTACTTCTAATCCAATATCTTTATAATCTATTTCATACACCACTTCTATATTGTAATATTTACATTCTGCAATAAAACGTGGGCTACAATCAAAATGTTTGCTCACCGGAGTATATATGTATTTGTTGAACTGCTCAAACAAATTTGCAACCGGCATAGGCAATAATTGAAATCTGTTAGATATACGTATTGGCTCGTTTACCAATAATATAAAATCATCTGAGTACTTCGACTCTAAATACTTATAAAAATCTTTATCTAATTTTCTACAATTTTTAGTTCCATATAGAAGAGTTTTATTCTTGTGCTTGTTTATTGATTTAAGTCTACTAAACAATATTTTTTTGACGTATTCAATAGAATTTGTAATAACTGTTTCATATATTCTGTGATCTTGAAGTACAAAAATTTTAGGGTTTTGATTATTTTTAATTTCTTTTTCCCCACAAGCGAATATGAAACACTTATCAAAAATAATTTTCATGTAATTAATTGCGGATAGATCACCGTCCGTGAATAAAATATTTTTACAAACAATCATATATGGTCTATTTTCAAAAACAGTATTATTCATAATAAGATTTACTTCTTCGGTGGAAAAGTCGTATTTGTTTTCTATAGCAGATTTAAAAATATTATAAGTTATATCTTCACATAGCAATATTTTAACATCAAAATAATCTTTAAGAATCCAAAAATAATCTATGACTTCAAATGTATGTCCGCATATACCGTGGTTATTATCTCCCCAGGTATATGATATAATGAGTTCTGTTTTTCTAAAGTTTAGTATCATATATTTTCTTTTAAAATTTGTATTATTTCATCATTTGAATTTAAGCTTATAGATTCGATATGTTTTAAATCTTCGCGTCTTGCTTCTAAACCTTTATCTACATAATTAATATCGTATAAAACTTCTATGTTATAATATTGGCATTCCGCTATAAATCTAGGCGAGCAGTCAAATTGTCTTTCAATAGGTGTATAAATGTATTTGTTAAATTTTTCAAATACATCAGGCACTGGCATTTCTATTTGAGTTATTCTGTCACTCTGAAATGAAAGCTTGTTTTCAGTATTTGTAATGACTAAAAAATTATCTTCATATTTGTTTAGAAGCGAATAATAATATTCATCAGATAAATTTCTACAATTTTTAGTAGCATAGATCAACGTTCTTTCATCATGGGATTTTATTTTTTTTAATTTAGAAAAAAGTATTTTTTTAACATAATTTATCGAATTAACTTTTGCTTTTTCGTAAACACGGTGATCTTGAAGAATATAAACATTTTTTAATGTGTTGTATTTATTGTCAAAATTACCACAGCTAAATTGAAACATATTATCATACATTAATGATGTATTTTTCATTCCTTTTACGCCACCGTCTGTAAATAAAATATTACTCGACAAGACTGCTAACGGTTTCAATGAAAAAACAGTGCAATTAATAATAATTTTTACTTCATCCTCTGTGAAATTATATTTACTTTTAATAGCGTCTATGAAAATATTTTCAGAAATATCATCTGCTATCAATAAACAAACATCAAAATGATCTTTAAGAATCCAAAAATAATCTATGACTTCAAATGTATGTCCGCATATACCGTGGTTATTATTGTTATACCATGAATAAGTCAATACTAAATCATATTTTTTTAGGTTTAC
>WFMP01000098.1 GCA_015489035.1 Candidatus Altimarinota bacterium | reverse complement strand
AACAAAAAGCAGAATTGAAAAAAAAACAGTTGGAACTAAAAGAAAAAGCTCAAAAGGAAAAAATTATGAAAGCTTGGATGAAACAAAAAAGACAAATGATAAAAAATATTTATGAACAAACAAATATAGCCTACCTTATGGATTTAAATCAAGCTTCAAAACAATTATCAAATATTTCTTCGAAATTAGAAGATACAAGTTTAAGTTATAGAAGTATAAAAGTCCAGAAAAAAAATATTGATAAAAAATACAAAATTGTGCTTCAGAGTGCAAGACAAATAATAATTAAATTGAAAGAAAAGGATATGCAAATGAAGAAAAAATTATTAAAAATCCAAATTTTATCAAATAATTTAGATAATCTTAAAAAACAGATAAAAAATATAAAAACAACTATTTCTATATCAAAAATAGAGGTCGCAAAATATATATGAGCTTTATATAAAATAAATAATGATTATTATAATTCTGTGGACAGTCTTGATGATATAAAACTATTATTGAAAAGCTCAAATATATGACATACTCTGTCTCAAGAAAATATTTTAAAACTATTATCACTTAAAACACAAGATCTACTTGTAAAACTCGAAAAAGCTCAGAAAATTAAAAGTTTTTTTTTGAGAAAAACATATATTACAAGAGCAAACTATATAGATAATATAAATGAATACAAAGTAGAATTAACTATATTGAATAGTAAAAGAAAAATGTTAATAGGTTTGCTAACTATGTTAAAAACGAATAAAAAGGCAGTAGATAAATATTATGATAAGATTTTTAGAAGAAGAGTGAAATTGAAAAGAAAACAAGTAAAATTGGTAGATTCTATCCAAAATATAAAAAATTGAACTTGAGATAATATTCAAACTAAGGCTATAGACTTATCTGCTATTTTGAAATATACTAAACAACCAGATAATGATAAATTTTTTAACTGGCCTTCAAGATGATATAGAAAAATTACAGCATACTTTCATGATAAAAATTATTTTAAAAAATTTGGTTGGCAACATGATGGTATAGATATAGCTATGCCTCAGTGAACTCCAATTTATGCACCAGCTGCAGGTTATGTTTATAAAGTTGTAGATAACAACTCAACTTATTATAATTATATTGTGATAGTCCATGATTATGGATATATTTCTATATATGGACATATTTCAAAAGCTTTGGTTAAAAAATGACAAATCGTTAAAAGATGAGAAATTATTGCACTGTCTTGATGAACTAAATGAACTAGATGATCTGGTAAAATGTCTACTTGACCACATTTACATTTTGAATTATATAAAAATTGACAACATATAAATCCTCTTTCTGTAATGGATTTATCTGTATACCCAAATAAAAAAGATGTTCCTGAACAATGGAGACTTAAATATATAAAAGATTTATTGACAAGGAAAATTGATTTATCAGATATAAGGTATTATCCTAAATGACTTACTCATAAACAAAGAGAACAGCTATTTCTTAGTAGAGCTGCATCTTGATTTAACAATCTTACCGGCTGGGTAAGTAAATGAAAGCAATTTTGAATAGATCCTGATGTTGCAATCTGTATTGGTTATGCTGAAAGTTGATTATGACGCAATACAACTACTCCAAACAATGTATGAAATGTTTGAAATAATGATAGATGAGATAGAATATGATTTGCTACTCCTCAGCAATGAATTAATGCTATTTATTATGCATTAAATAACAAGTATCTATCAAAATATTTTACAATAGATAGACTGTCTAGATATGGAAATAAAGATAGTCATATTTACTCATCATCTTCATACAATTGGTATAAAAATGTAGTAAAATGTCTTGCAATTATAAAATGATATAGAATAAATGAATTATACCCATTTAGAATATTATCAACTAGTGAAAAAAGAAAGTTAGCTCAAATAAAAAATATTACAATAAAAAATAATGTTAAAATAGCTGATAATCAAACTAAACTTAAAAAATAAAAAGTATTGTTTATACTGGAATAGTCCAGTATTTTTTTATATTTACTTATTTATTAAATAGCACCTAAGTAAATAAAGTGATATTTTTCTTGATTTTTTAAAATAAATAATTATAAATATAGCACACTGATTTATTTAGTGCTATAAAAAATAAATTGAAATTGAAATTTAATAGAGTAAACTTTTAATATATTTATAAATTAAATAAAAAATAAACATGCCAAACTTTAATATTTATACAACAAAAGCTTCAGAAGCAGTTCAGACTGCGCATGATATGGCTTTGGAAAAGAAAAATTCAAATATGGACACTTATCATCTACTCCTATCTATGCTTGATCAAGATGATTGATATGTTCCTATGATTTTGAAGAAATTAGATGTTGATACAAAACAATTAAAATTAGATTTACAAAATAAAATAGCTAATTTGCCTTCTGTAAGTGGGAATTATCAAATTTGATTGTCTTATCAATTGAATACTGTTTTTTCTACTGCTGAAAATTTGATGAAGCAGATGGGTGATCAGTATGTAACTACTGAACATTTACTTCTTTCTATGTTAAAAGATAATACAGATGTAGCAAAAGAATTTTTATTACCTTTGAATGTTTCATATGATAAAGTAAAGGAAACAATAGATAGTTATAGAAATGGAGAAACTATTCAAACTCAAGACCCAGAGGCAACTATGGATACTTTGAAAAAATATGGTAGAGATTTGACTGCATTAGCTGAAGAATGAAAACTTGATCCTGTAATTGGTAGAGAAGAAGAAATGAGGAGAACTATCCAAATTTTATCAAGAAGATGAAAGAATAATCCAGTTCTTGTTTGAGATGCTTGAGTTGGTAAAACTGCAATCATAGAGTGATTAGCTTTGAAAGTTGTAAAATGACAAGTGCCTGATAGTCTTTTGAATAAAAGAATTGTAGAACTTGATATGTGAGCTTTGATGGCTGGTACAAAATATAGAGGTGAGTTTGAAGAAAGATTGACAGCAATTATGAAAGAATTGGAAAAAGCAGAATGACAGGTAATATTGTTTATAGATGAGATACACACAGTAGTGGGTGCTGGTAAAACAGAAGGTTCTATGGATATGTGAAATATGTTGAAACCTGCACTAGCAAGATGATTTTTAAAAGTTATTTGAGCTACAACTATCACTGAATATAGACAAAATATCGAAAAAGATCCAGCTTTGGAAAGAAGATTTCAACCTGTTTATGTAGATGAACCATCAAAAGAAGATGCAATAGCTATTTTAAGATGAATTAAATGAGCTTACGAAACTCATCATTGAGTAAGAATTACAGATGGAGCTATAGTTGCTTGTGTTGAATTATCTATGAAATATATTGCAGATAGAAAATTGCCAGATAAGGCTATTGATCTTATGGACGAAGCTGCTGCAAGTGTAAAAATGTGAATTTCTTCTCAACCTGAAGAATTGTTAGTATTAGACAGAAAAATTAGAACATTAGAAATTGAAAAAGAGAGTTTAAAAATGGAATTATGAGATAATAAAAAAGACGAAAAAGAAGCTAAAAGGATTACAGAAATAGAAAAAGAACTTTCTTGACTAGTAGAAGAATATAATACTATGAAAGCTGAATGGGAAAGTGAAAGACAATTAGTTATAGACAGTAAAAAATTGAAAGAAGAAATTAAAAAACTTGAACATGAAGCAGATATGGCTGAGAAACAAACAGATTATAACAAAGTTGCTGAAATAAGATATGGAAAAATACCAAAAGTAAATAATGAATTAAAACAACTTGAAGAAAAAATTGAGAAAGCAAAGACAGAATGAAGACTTGTGATTAAAGATATTGTGGAACCAGAAGATATCGCAGCTGTAGTATCAAAATGGACAGGTATTCCAGTTACAAAATTAGTTCAATCTGAAAGAGATAAATTAGCACATTTGGAAGATTATTTATCAAAAAAGGTAATTTGACAAGATCATGCAATTAAGTCTGTTGCAAATGCAATTAGAAGATCAAGAGCTTGATTACAAGATCCAAACAAACCTATTGGTAGTTTCTTATTTTTATGACCTACTTGAGTTGGTAAAACAGAACTTGCAAAAGCATTGGCTCAATTTTTGTTTGATGATGAAAAATCACTTACAAGGATAGATATGTCTGAATATATGGAAAAACATTCAGTTGCAAAACTAATTGGTGCTCCAGCTGGTTATGTTGGTTATGAAGAATGAGGACAACTTACAGAAGCAGTAAGAAGAAGACCATTTTCAGTAATATTATTTGATGAAGTTGAAAAAGCTCATCCAGATGTATTTAATATTTTGTTGCAAATATTGGATGATGGGAGACTTACAGATACTAAAGGTAAGACAGTAGATTTTACAAATACTATTATCATACTTACATCAAATTTATGAGCAAATGAAATTATGGATAAGATGCAAGATTCTATCAAAGATGGTGATTTTACTTCAGAAGAAGCAGATAAAGTAAGAGAAACTTTAGAGAAATCATTGATGGACAATCTACAAAATTTCTTTAGACCAGAATTTTTAAATAGACTTGACGATATTATTGTTTTCAATCCATTATCTGATAAAGTTTTGAGAATGATAGTTGATATTCAAGTTAAAAAATATGTAAGAATGCTTGAAGAAGAAAAAGATATTAAGCTAACCTTAACAGAAAAATCAAAAGATTTCTTAGCAAAAGTGGGTTGGGATCCAATCTTTGGTGCAAGACCATTGAAAAGGGCAATACAAAAATATTTGTTAAATACTTTATCATTAGATATTATATCTTGAAAAATTACAGAATGAGCTGATGTAAAAGTGGATAAATCTGACAAAGAAGAAAAATTAGTATTTAAAGTGAAATAAAAAAATGAACTAGCTGTGATGGCTAGTTTTTTAATATAGATTTATAGTTAGATAGGAGGTTTTAACTAATAATGAATTATTGTTTTAGAAACTATTGATTTTAAACTAAAATTAGTTATAAGTCATATCCCATGAAATCATGGAGATAAAAAAAAGGAGTTTATATGAAAAAAGTTAAATTGTTACTTGTAGTACCATTAGCAGTATATATCGTATCTACTGGTATTACTAGAGATTTACTAACTAAAAGAGTATAACTCTTTAAAGGACCGTTGTTTACGGTCTTTTTCTTTTATTAAAAATAATATAATTTTTTCTTTTATTGTAAATTTAGAAATATTATTTAAAAATAAATGAGTATTTTATAATATTAAATTAAATTTAATGAAACTATTACCAGAAGTTATAAATATCTATAAAGAAACATTTGCACCTTTGAAAAATATGTTTGATGAATATAAAAAAACTTGAAAAGTAAATTCTATTGTAAGTGAATTTTTGAATGAATTATGATTACAGCAAAATGAAAAAACAATTTATGTAGCTTGTGAGAGAATTGCAAATTTAAAAACTCCTATTTTAAAATCTTATTTAGATGAAGCTAATAAAAAAATATGAGAAAATACAAAAAATTTGAGAGTAGATATTCCAAATACTTTACAGGATAAACAAAAAATTTTACAAAAATCTTATATTTTTACATCAAAATTATACAATGAATATTTTCAACAATTTATTGAAAATGTAAAAGAAAAAAACTTATTAAATGATTTTTATATTACTTTACTAGAATGAACTTTAGATATTGTAAATTCTTTTAATGATTTTTATTATGTTTGGTGAGATTACATAGAAAAGCAAAATGAGGCTTTGGATAAAATGTTTGAAAAAGATAGTGAAAAAATAATGGCTTATTTAAAAAATAAAGATTTGTTAGAAAAAGATGAAGCTGGAGAATATACAGATAGATCTTATACTGTTTTAAAATGATGAAAAATGCTTTCTTATGCTCGAGCTTTCCCAAATGAGATAAATAAAATTATACAATCTATTGATAAGTTTATCTCTAAATTAGAAGATCAAGAAAATAATGAAAAACAAGCTATTATGAATTATTTACAAGCTATCAAAGAAGCTTATTTAGAAATAGATATTACAAAACTTTTGTGAAAATGGCAAAAAGTAGATGAATTGTGGATGGAGATAAAATGACCTTTTCAAATGGTTCATCCTATGGAATATTATGATGATAAATATAGAAAAGCTGTACAACCTGAATTTGATATTAGAATTTTGGATGAAGAAACATTAAAATCAAAAGTTCAAAAAGATACTTCTTTTATGTTTGAGAAGTTATTT
>WFMP01000097.1 GCA_015489035.1 Candidatus Altimarinota bacterium | reverse complement strand
TTACTGAAGTGTTGTTTCAGATAGTATAAAAATTTATTCTTTTTGAAAAATATGAAAAATTCTTTAGTAGCTTTGAAAATGTTTTATAATCAAAATTATTTTTATGATAAGGAATTATTTCATAATAACTATTTTCTAGTTCTTCTATTTTTGTTATTTTATTTTTTTGTGATTTTTTGGATTCTTTTTTTTGTTTTTTCTTCTTATTTGAATCCAAAAAATCAACTATCTGTTCTGCTAATATCTCAATCTTTCTTAACATTAAAACTTATTAAAGGTAAAATTACTACTAAAATTATATACTTTTTTTTATTTATTAAAAATCTTTATATTGACATAATAAAAAAACCTATCGTAATGATAGGTAATTATTAAATGTACTTAAATTTTAATTTATACTTATGGAGTACCTCAAGCAGCTCAAGCTGTATTTGTATTTGAGTTCATAAAATTAAATACTAAATTAATAATCATAGCAGAAGCTCATATTAGAATAAGTCAAATAACAGCTTGTTTCACAATAGTAAATCATTTTTTATATTTACCATCGTCACCAGCAGCAGTAACCATATGGAAACCACCCCAAATAAGAATTATTATAGATATAAGACCTAAAAATCATAATATCCAATTTACAGCAGTCTGTATAAATGTTATGAATCATGTATTTCAAGTTCATCATGTAGATCATCATACTACTCAAATTGTTGTAGAATTTTGATTTGTAAATCAATTAGCAGTTGTAAGCATAGGAGCAGCTATACTACTTGCTCATACAATAGCACTTCAAATTAATATTCAAACTTTTTTATTCATTTAATTATATAGTTTAATAAAATAAAAATCTATATACCCTAATAGTTTAAAAGTTTTTTTTCTTTTTTCAAGTTTTTTTAACGGAAGATTGATTTTCTTCTTGTTTCTATAATCTTTTGTTTTGTTATTCTTCATAAATTCTCTAAGTAAAAAAGTAAAATCTATATAATATTACCTAACATTTATATTATATTTATTTTTATTTTTTGTGTATTTGAAATAATAATCGATAAAGTAAAAATATTACTTGATTTTGTAAATAATATTCTTATATTAGTGCTTACATTAAGTTTTGAGCCGAAGTAGCTCAGTGGTAGAGCAGAGGCCTGAAAAGCCTTGTGTCGGCAGTTCGATCCTGCCCTTCGGCACCACTTATTATTATCGGGGTGTAGCTCAGATGGCTAGAGTGTCTGGTTTGGGACCAGAAGGTCGCGAGTTCGAGTCCCGCTACCCCGAGACTATTTATGGGCATGTGGCTTAGTTGGTTAAAGCACACGACTGATAATCGTGAGATCGATGGTTCGAGTCCATCTATGCCCACCATACTTAGACTCGTGTAAATATTTTATTAAATATTTACGTAATATTATAATTTACGTAATCTTTTTATTTATTAATAGATTAAATCTATGTCAAACACAAAACCACATGTTAATATTGGTACATTATGACATGTAGATCATGGTAAGACTACTCTTACTTCTGCAATTGTACAAGTTTTAGCTACAAAATGATTTGCTAAAGCATTAAACTTCGAGGATATTGATAAAGCTCCTGAAGAAAGAGAAAGAGGTATTACAATTAATACTGCTCATGTTGAGTATGAAACAGCTACTAGACATTATGCTCATATTGATTGTCCATGACATGCTGATTATATTAAAAATATGATTGTTGGTGCTGCTCAAATGGATGGTGCTATATTAGTTATTGCTGCTACAGATGGTCCTATGGCACAAACAAGAGAACATATTCTTTTGGCTAAACAAGTTAATGTTCCATATGTAGTTGTTTTCTTAAACAAAGTAGATATGGTTGATGACGAAGAAGAAGTTGAATTAGTTGAAGAAGAAGTTAGAGATTTATTAACTAAATACGGATTCCCTGGTGATGATGTTCCTGTTATTAAATGATCTGCTTTGAAAGCTTTAGAAAATCCTACAGATGAAAATTGAGATGCTAAATGTATTTGGGACTTAATGGAAGCTGTAGATACATATATTCCTACTCCAGAAAGAGATATGGATAAAGATTTCTTAATGCCAGTTGAAGATGTATTTTCTATTAAAGGTAGAGGTACTGTAGTTACAGGTAGAATAGAATCTGGTTCTATAAAACTTAATGAAGAAATAGAAATAGTAGGTCTAGATAAACCAACTAAGAAAACTACTGTTACTGGTATTGAGATGTTTCATAAAATGCATGAAACTGCTGAAGCTGGTATGAATATGTGATTATTATTAAGATGAGTAGACAAAGAAGAAGTAGAAAGATGACAAGTAATTGTTAAACCTGGTACTGCTACTGCTCATAAAAAATTTGAAGCTGAAGTATATGTATTAAAGAAAGAAGAAGGTGGTAGACATACTCCATTTATGACAGGTTATAAACCTCAATTCTTCTTCAGAACAACAGATGTTACTGGTACAGTTTCTTTACCAGAAGGTACTGAAATGATTATGCCTGGTGATAATGCAAAAATGATAGTAGAATTATTATATCCTATTGCAATGGATGAATGATTAAGATTTGCTATTAGAGAATGAGGTAGAACAGTTGGTGCTGGTGTAGTTACAAAAGTTGTTGAATAATTATAACAATTAGTTAATTATACTAAAACTATATAATATAGTCTCTTGCAATTTTGTAAGGGGCTTATTGTTCTTTTATAAGATTTAGTTTTATAAGAAAAAACATTTATGGCAGATAAAAAAAATAGTAAGCCAGCTATGAGAATTAAATTTAGATCTTACGATCTTAGAATGTTAGATGCTACTGTTGCAAAGGTAATATCAGTTTTATTGAAGTCATGAGCACAAATTAAATGACCTATACCATTACCTAAAAGAAGAAAAATGTATACAGTATTAAAGGCTCCTTTTGTATATAAAGATGCAAGAGAACAATTTGAAAGAATTACTTACTCTAGATTAGTAGATATAGAGATGTTATGAGAAAAGACTATTGAATATTTAAATAATGTTCAAATTCCTGTTGGAATTATGGTTGATCTTCCAAGATAAGTTTAGATATTAAAAAATGTAAATGATTGAAAATTGAGGTTTCTTATGTTTAAAACAAGAAATGACACAATTACTTTTAGATGAGAATTTAGAAGCTGTTACATTATTGAAATTCTTAGATCAAAAGATAATAAGAATTAAAACAGAAGAAAAAGATTGATATTCTGCTATAGTTATATGAGCAGGTATGAAAGAAAAAGACTGAAAAACTACTTATAAATATATAAAAGAGTTTAAAGTTGATTCTGTTGAATGATATAATGTAAATGATGAAGTGTCATTTGAAATACTTAAAGAATTAAAAGAAGTTACTATAAAAGCTACAACAAAAGGTAAATGATATCAATGAGTTGTAAAAAGATTTGGTTTTGCTTGATTATCAGCAACACATGGTAATAAATATAAAAGACATCCATGAGGTATTGGTAATAGAAAACCAAGAAGAGTAAATAAAAATCATCCTTTACCATGACATATGTGAGATAAAAATGTAACATTAAAAAATGTTAAAGTTATTGCTGGTCATGTTGTAAATAATGAAAATATAGTTGTAGTTAAATGATCTGTTCCTGGTTCAAGAAACTCTTTGATTAGGATGTATATGTAAATTTATTATTAAGAAAATTTATAGATGAGTTACTCTATAAAGGTATATAATACTGTATGAAAAGAATTAGAAGAAATCGCATTAAATGATGCTATATTTACAGATGATAATATTAATGCATCATTAATGCACGAATTTGTTGTTATGCAACTAGCTAATGCTAGAAAAAATGTAGCACAAGCTAAATGAAGATGAGAAGTAATCTGATCTGGTAGAAAACTGTATAGACAAAAAGGTACAGGTAATGCTAGAGTTTGAGATGCTGCATCTCCAATTAGAAGATGAGGTTGAGTTGTTTTTTGACCTACAGGTAATGAAAATTACACAAAAAATATGCCTAAAAAACAAAGAAGAAAAGCATTATTTAGTGCTTTAAGTGTTAAAGTGAAAGATAATTCTACAATTGCTTTAGATTCATACAATTTTGATGAAATTAAAACTGCAAATGCTGTAGAAGTTCTAAATAAATTAAATTTATCAGGAGAAAAATTATTAGTTATTATTCCTGAAGTTAATGAGGTTATTTCAAAATCTTTTAGAAATATACCTAATGTAAAAGTTATCCTTGCAAGTTATGTAAATCCTTATGATTTATTGACTTTCAAAAAAGTTGTATTCTTAAAGGATAGTTTACAAAAGATAGAAGATACTTTTTTAAGTAAATAATATTGTAAAAGATGCAAATATGATTGTATAGACAAAAGTTAAAAAGAAGATGACAAAAGGCTATAGAACCTAAAAAATTAGGTCAATTTACAGCTTCTGATATTATCTTAGGTTTTATAAAGACTGAGAAATCTGATAGTCAGTTAAAACAAGAGATTAAAATTAAATCTGCTATTCTTAATAAAAAATGAGAAAAGGAGACAGAAAAATACACTGTTTCTTTTAAATCAGGTAGAACTCTTGAAAAGGAAAGAATTAAGACAGAGGTAAAAACTGTAGTTAAAAATAAATTAACTTTTAAAGTTATGAAGGGATGTAATAAAAATGATGTTAAAGAATCAATTAAATCTCTTTATGGAGTTGAAATTGAAAAAGTTAATATTGTAAAAGCTCCTTATAAAAAAAGACAAAGAAGATGATTAGTAAGAAAATCTTATGTAAAAGCAATTGTTACTCTTAAAGAATGACAAAAAGTGCCTGCATTGGATACTGTTGCATAATTATAATTTATTTTAATGAGAGGAAATTAGATGTGAATAAAAACATATAAGCCTTATACACCTTCTAGGAGGTTTATGACTTGATATACATTTGATGAAATTACTAAAACAACTCCTGAAAAATCTTTAACAAAGTTTATAGGTTCAACAGGTGGTAGAAATCATCATGGTAGAATAACTACTAGAAGTAGATGAGGTGGTCATAAAAGATTATATAGAATTATTGATTTTAGAAGATACGATAAAATTGATGTTCCAGGTAAAGTAGCTAGTATTGAATATGATCCATATAGAACAGCAAGAATTGCTTTGATAAACTATAGAGATGGTGAAAAAAGATATGTATTAGCTTGGAAATGAGCTACAGTTTGAAATATGATTCAAACATGAGAAAAAGCTCCATTAGAAAATGGTTGTACAAAGAAATTAAAAGATATTCCAGAATGATTTACTATTTATGGATTGGAAGTTACTCCAAATACAAAAGCTAAATTATTAAGATCTGCTGGTATATTTGGTACAATTACTGGTAAAGATGAAAATGCTTGATTAGTATTTGTTAAAATGCCTTCTGGTGAAGTTAGAAAGTTTCATAATAACTGTTGGGCAACTATCGGTCAAGTATGAAATGAAGAAAGAAAAAATATAGTACTTGGTAAAGCAGGTAGAAATAGATGGAAAGGTAGAAGACCTCATGTGTTAGGTATAAATATGAATCCTGTAGATCATCCTCATGGTGGTTGAGAAGCTCATTCACCTATTGGTATGAAAACTCCTAAAAACTTTGTTGGTAAGCCAGTACCATATGGTAAAACAACAAGAAAGAAGAATAAATGGTCAGATAAGTTTATTGTTCAAGGAAGAAAGAGAAAACTATATCCACAAAATAGTAAATAATTATTTAAAATTAAATAAATATTGTAAATGACTAGATCTTTAAAAAAAGGTTTCTATGTTAATCCTAAAATCTTGAAAAAGGTTTTAAAAATGGAAGAAACAGGTTCAAAAAAACCTATTAAAATATGGGATAGAGCTTGTACTATTATTCCAGAATTTGTTTGATTTACATTCGCAGTACATAACTGAAAAGAATTTGTATCTGTATATGTAAATGATGAAATGATAGGTTATAGATTAGGAGAATTTGCTCCTACAAAGATATTTAGATGACATCCTTTCTAGTTTGTCTTTAAATTTAAATTGATGTTTTTAAAAGAAAGGAGTATCCGGATTTAATCCGACTTCTTTGCCCTTAGGGGAGTTTTTATTATTAGATTAAAGAAATAAATATGTCTAGTAAAAAATTTGTAGCTAGAAAGAAATTTATGAAGAATAATACATTAGCTAGTACACTTTCTGAAGATAAGGTATTTAGTCTTACTTCAAGAACTACAAATAAGTCTTATGTAGATACTTCAGTTAAAAAACTTTTAGTAGTTGCTGATATAATAAGAGGTAAAAATGTAGAAGAAGTTTTAACAATATTGCATAATTTACCTCAAAAGGTTGCAAAAATCTTATATAAACATGTAAAATCTGCTGCTGCAAATGCAACAAATAATGCTTGATTAGATTTTTCAACTTTATACGTGGAAAGAATAGATTTATGAAGAGGTACAAATATCAAAAGAACTAGATTCGCATCTAGATCTAGGATACATAGTTATCTAAAATATAGATCTTTTGTTAGAGTAGTTTTAAATTCTAAGTAATATTTTTAATGGGACAGAAAGTAGATCCAAGAGGGTTTAGAACAGGTATTGTAAGAGGGTGGACAAGTGAATACTTTGCACCTACAAAATCTAAATCTGCTGAATATATGGTTCAAGATTTAAAAGTAAGAAATTTAGTAGATAAATTCTATAAATATTCAGGTATTTCGAAAGTTGTATTCAGAAAATGAATAGTTGCTGACTCAATGAAAAATGATATTCTTATTTTTACTGCAAAACCTGCATTAGTTCTTTGAAGAGAAGGTAAAAAATTAGCTGAGTTTAATGCTTTGCTAAAAAAAACTTTTAAAGAAGACTTTGATGTTGTAGTTAAGGAATTTTCAAAACCAGAATTGTCTGCAAAGATAATGTGAGAACATGTTACTTCTCAATTGGAAAGTAGAATGCCTTATAGAAGAGTTATCAAAACAACTATAGAAAAAGTAATGTGAAAATGAGCAAAATGAATTAAAATACAAATTGCTTGAAGATTGAATTGAGCTGAAATGGCAAGATGAGAAACTTTTAAAGAATGAAGAATTCCTCTACAAACTTTAAGAGCTGATGTAGATTATCATTATCTTACTGCTTTAACAAAATATGGTATTCTTGGTGTTAAAATTTGGATTTATAAATGAGATATTGATGAATCTGCTTGAAAGACTTTGAATAAATCACAATCTGTAAAGAAAAAAATAGTTAGAAAAGTAGTAAAGAAAAAATAACTTCTTATATTTAAAAATTAACCTTTATGTAAAATGTTGTTAGTGCCAAAAAGGTGGAAACACAGAAAACAATTTAGATGAAGAATACAAGGTGTTGCTAAAGGAAATACATATGTTGCTTTTGGTGAATATGGATTAAAGGCTTTAGAAAATGCTTATATTACTTCAAGACAAATTGAATCTGCTAGAAAAGTATTAGTTAGATACAATAGAAAGGTAGGTAAAATTTGGATTAGAGTATTTACTGATATTCCTTATACTAAGAAATGATTAGAAATGCCAATGGGTAAAGGTAAGGGTGCAGTTGATATGTATGTTGCTAGAGTAAAAAGAGGAACAATTATGATGGAAATGTCTTGAGTTTCTGAAGAAGTAGCTAGAGAAGCTATTAAACAAGCTTGATATAAGTTTCCAATCAAAGTTAAAATGGTTTCAAGACATGAAATTAACTAGTGTTTTATAATTAAACATTTTGGTCCATGAGTGATACAAAAATATTTATGAAAGATCTTTCAAATCATTCAGTTAAAGATCTTGTAGGTAAAAGAACTGAATTAAGAAAAAGATTATTTACATTGAGAATGCAAAATCAAGGTTGAGCTTTAAAACAAACTCACTTAGTGAAAGTTGTTAGAAGAAATATAGCTCGTGTAAATACAGCTTTATCAATTAAGATAAAAGAACAAAAATGACAATAATATGATGAAAAAATTTGAAAGAATTAGTATGAACTGTTTCAAGTACTAAAATGGCTAAAACAATAGCTATTGAAGTGGATACAGTTAAAATTCATCCTTTGTATAAAAAGAGATATGTTAGAAGTAAAAAATATTATGCTCATATAGAGGATAATTCTACTATATCTGTTTGAGATATAATAAAGGTAAGACAATATAGACCAACTAGTAAATTAAAAAGATGGATTTATGTTGATACAGTTAAGAAGGTTCAAAGTTAATTTAGATTGTTAATATTTTTCAATGATTCAAAATGAAAGTTTAGTGACTATAATTGACAATACTTGAGCTTTAAAGGCTAAAGTAATAAGAGTATTAGTAGGTCATTTAGGTAAAAGTGCTACTGTATGAGATAGAGTAGTTCTTGCTATTAAGCAATCAAGACCTGATGCTTCTGTTAAGTCATGAGAAGTTGCAAGATGAGTTCTTGTAAGAACAAGAAAGGAAATTAGAAGGAAAGATGGATCTTTTATAAGATTTGGAGACAATGCTGTTGTTTTGATAAAAGATGATAATGCTCCAGTTGGTAAAAGAATATTTTGACCAATAGCTAGAGAAGTGAAAGAAAAATGATTTCTTCAAGTTGCTAAGTTAGCAGAAGAGGTAATATAGAAAATAAAAATAATTTATAAAGGATAACTATAAAATATTATAGTTCCAAAAGAATATTTTCATTTTTCTTAAATTAAATTTACTTAAATAAATCTTCTATAATAAATGAGAAAGTTAAAAAAATGAGATTCTATTATAGTTATAGCTGGAGCTCATAAATGAGTAAAATCTACTATTGTTAAAATAGAAAATGATAGAGTTTTCTTACATGATGTTAATAAAATTAAGAAAGCTGTAAAAGGTCAATGATTTGTAGAAAAAGAAGCTTCTATTCATGCTAGTAATATTGCTTATTATGATGAAAAGGCTAAAGCTCCTACAAAAGTTGCTATAAAAATAGATGATAAGACTGGTAAGAAAGTAAGATATTCTAAAAAGTCTGATAGTGTTATTTCTGAAAACTCAAGAAAAGCTTAATAACTTATTTGAGTATGAAATTTTAAAACTTTAAGTTATGTATAATGACAAGTTTGTATAATGTTTTTAAAGAAAAAGTTAGGTATGAATTAAAAGAGAAACTTAATAAAAAAAATATTCATGAAGTGCCTAAAGTGGAAAAAGTTATAGTTGCAATGTGAATTGGTAACTTATCTACAAAAAAATGAATGAAAGATTTCTCAGAATTAGAATGAAATCTTGCAAAATTTACTGGACAAAAACCAATAATAATTAAAGCTAGAAAAGCTGTGTCTAACTTTAAGTTAAGAGAATGAATGCCAGTTATGTTAAAAGTAACATTAAGAAGAGAAAAAGCTTATGATTTCTTAGAAAGATTGAATATGTATGCTTTTGAGAGAGTTAGAGATTTTAAATGATTGTCAGATAAAAAAATAGATAGTCAAGCAAATATGAGTTTTTGATTCAAAGACCAAACGGTTTTTGCTGAATTAACACCAGATGAAATAACTGTTCCTTATGGTGTGCAAATAACTATTGCTACAAATTCTGATTCAAGAGATGATACAAAAGCTTTGTTAGAATCATTATGATTTTTATTTACTAATAGTTAGATATGGCTAGAAAATCATTAGTTGTTAAACAAGAAAGGTTAGATATTATAAGACAAAAATATAATGAAATCTTAAAAGATAAAAAAAACCTTACTTGGGAAGAAAAATATAAACTTTATAAAAAGTTTAAAGGTAAAACTAAATACTACAATAGATGTAAAGTTTGTGGTAGAGTACATTCTTATAATAGAGAATTAGGTATATGTAGAGTTTGCCTTAGAATGTATTGAAGAGAAGGAAAATTAATGTGAATTAAAAAGGCTTCTTGGTAAATTTTATACTTTTAAAGTAATTATTCATGAGTACTTTTGTAAATGCTCCATTGCATGATATGTTGATAAGAATTAAAAATGCATATATGGGTAGAAAGACAAATATAGATAATGTTCAATATTCTTCATTGAAAGAAAATGTTCTAAAATTATTAAAAGAACATGGGTTCATATTAGATTATTCTATAATAGAAGATGGAAAAAAGAAATTTATTTCTATCACTGTTAAAGAAGTTACTAATTCTATACAGGATGTTCCTGTAATTAAGTTTCATTCTAAACCATCAAGAAGATTATATGTTTCTTATAAAGAGTTACATAAAGTAGCTTGAGGTCTATGAATAGGTGTTATATCAACAAATAAATGAGTTATAACAACAAAAGAAGCAAAAATAAATAAAGTAGGTTGAGAATATATCTTTGATATTTACTAAAAATGTTTCTTATAGGTAAGAGTAATATTACTAACTGCCTATTAATGCTATAAACCGATAATTTAGTTTTGTCTGTTTAAGGTTTT
This sequence comes from Candidatus Altimarinota bacterium, assembly GCA_015489035.1. GTDB lineage: Bacteria > Patescibacteriota > Gracilibacteria > Absconditabacterales > Absconditicoccaceae > S009-33. The sequence goes on along the minus strand of WFMP01000097.1, from coordinate 4,911 downwards.
AATGAAAACGGTTTTATAATAATAAAAAAATATTAATGTCTAGAATTTGAAAAAATCCTATAACTATACCAACTGGGGTAGAAGTTAAACAAGATTGAAATAAAATTACAGTAAAATGAAAATTAGGTCAATTAGAATATACACACCCAAATTGAGTTAATGTTGTTATAGAAGAAAATATTATAACAGTATCTGTGGACTGAAAAGAATATAGAAATTATTGGGGACTTGTAAGAACACTTATTGCTAACATGATAGAATGAGTTGTTAATTGATTCAAAAAAGAATTGTTAGTACTTTGAGTTTGATATAATGCTAAAATGCAAGGTAAAGATTTAGTTTTATCTTTATGACTATCTCATCCTGTTATTTATAAAGCTCCAGAAGGAATTACAGTATCTATAGATAAATGACCTAAATGAGCAGTTTTAGTAAGAGTAGAAGGTATAGACAAACAAAAAGTTTGAGAAGTAACTGCTAAAATAAGATCATTTAGAAAACCAGAACCATATAAAGGTAAAGGTATCAGATATATTGATGAAGTTATTAAATTGAAACAAGGTAAGACAGCTGGTAAATAATAATTATATTTAATTCATATTTAAATAGAATGAAAAAATTAACTAATGCTATTAAAGCTAAAAGATCTAATCAAATTAAAAGATCTAATAGAGTTAGAGCAAAATTAGTAGCCAATACAGATAAAAATAGAATGGCTATATATAGAAGTAATACTTATATTTATGTTCAAATTATTGATGATAAAAAATGAGTTACATTGGCTTCTGCTTCAGATTTAAAAATAACTGAAGGAACAAAGACTGAAAGAGCTAAAAAAGTTTGAGCATTAATAGCTGAAGCTGCAAAGAAAGCTGGTATTGAAGAAATTTCTTTTGATAGAAATGGTTATAAATATACAGGTAGAGTTCAAGCATTGGCAGATGCTGCTAGAGAAAATGGTCTTAAATTTTAATTAATAATCGTTTTGATTATGGCAAAAAAAGTAGAAAAACAATTTGAAGAAGTATTACTTGAAGTTAGGAAAGTAACTAGAGTAACTACTTGATGAAGACAAATGGCTTTTAGAGCTACAATGTTAGTTTGAAATTGAAAATGAAAAATTGGTATTGGTGCTGCAAAATGATGAGATGTATTATCTGCTATTAAAAAAGCTACACATGAAGCTTATAAGGATGTAGTAGATGTTACAATTACTGAAAATGGTTCAGTTCCTTATGCTAGAGCTACAAAATATAAATCAGCTTTGATTAAATTATTACCTGCTTCTGCTGGTACATGATTAAAGGCTTGATCTTCTGTCAGAAGAGTTTTAGAATTAGCAGGGTATAAAAATATCTTATCTAAAATTGTAGGTACTAATAATAAACTAAATAATGCAAAAGCTGCTATTATAGCATTATCAACATTTAAAAAATAATTAATTAAAATATGTTGTTACATGAACTAAAAAGAAGTAAATGTTATAAAGATTCAAAAAAAAGATTAGGTAGATGAAATGCTTCTTGAAAATGAAATTATTCAACAAAAGGTCTTAAATGACAAAGAGCAAGAAGTGGTTGAGCTAAACCAATCTGGTTTGAATGAGGACAAACTCCTTTGACAATGAGAATTCCTAAATTAAAATGATTTAAAAGATACTATAAATTAGTTACAAACTATGATGTAGTAAATGTTTGAGATTTGAATAGTTTTAGAGCTTGAACTACTGTTACAAAAGAAAAATTATTCGAAGTAAATTTGATTTCTTCTGATACTGTTGCTGTTAAGATATTAGGTAATGGTAAATTAGAAAAAAAATTAAAATTTGAATGAATAGAAAAATTTTCTAAAACAGCTGAAGAACAAATTAAAGCTCAAGAAGGAGAAATTGTATAATCTTCTCTTTTTTTGTAGATTGATATTTCAATCTTTTATAATTTTATATTATTTTGATGTTAAATACAGTAAAACATATACTGACTTCTAAAAGTATTAGAAATAAAATATTGTTTACTATAGGTATATTAGTTATTTATAGATTCTTTGTTTTTACTCCGGTTCCATTTGTTGATATAGATACATTAAAAAATGCAGTTACTCAGACAACTGGTGGTATGCAGTTTTTTGCAATGCTTATGGGTTGATCGTTGAAGAAATTTTCTGTTATCGCTCTTGGACTTATTCCTTTTATTAATGCTTCTATTATATTACAATTATTAACAGTTGTAATTCCACATTTGGAGGAATTGAAAGAAGAATGAGAGACTGGTGATATGAAAATACAACAATATACTAGACGGTTAACTTTTCCGTTGGCATTTTTGCAAGCAGTATGAATGGTTTATTTGATTAGTACTTATATTCCAGGAGTTATAAATACACATAGTTTTGCCATTGTATTATCAGCTGCATTTGCTTTGACTGTGTGAACAGTTTTGCTTATTTGGTTAGGTGAAATGATTACTGAAAAATGAGTTTCTAATGGTATATCATTGTTAATCTTTGCTAGTATTATTTCAGGTATGACGAGTTCGTTCATGAATTTTATGCATCCTAATTCGAGTGGAAGTCTTGTATCTATATTTATATTTATTATAGCTATAGTTTTAGTTCTTATAATATTATCAATATTGCTACTTAGAACTATAAAAGAAATACCTATTACTTACTCAAGAGCTGGTACGATACAAGAAACTGCTACTTTACCAATTCCTTTGAATCCTGTATGAATGATTCCAATCATATTTGCAATTGCATTTGTTTCATTTCCGTATTTATTGTGAAATATTTTATACAAATTTAATCCTGCCTCTCCAGCTGCGAGCTGGCTAAAGACTTTTACAAGTACATATTTTAATATTTATACTCAAAACCCTTACTGGACTGTAGTGTTGTTGTATTTTATATTTATAGTATTGTTTACATTCTTTTATAGTTGGGTAACATTTAAACCAGAAAAAATGGCAGAGCAAATTCAAAAGAGAGGTGGGTATATTGCATGAATTAGACCTGGTGAAGATACTGCTAATTACATAAATAGTTTATTGAATCATTTATGCTTTTGGTGAGGTATTTGACTATGAGTGATTGGTATTTATACTTATGTAATTAATTGGATTCCTTTTATCCAAGATACTGTAAGAAGTGGTTGATTAAATTGAGTCCCTGTTATTGTTTCTGGTGCTTGAGTAATTATTATTGTTTGAGTAGTTCAAGAAATTATAAATAAATTAAATGCTGACTTACTTATGGAGAAATATAGTAAAATAGTATAAAACTAAATGGGCGGTGGTTATCCGTCTTTTTTTATAACAAAAATAAATTATGTAAATAGTTATATTTTTCAAATTACTAAAAAATAGTATTATAGTATTATAAATTTAATTATTAAATATATGTAATGACAGTTCCTTTGATAGAAATAGAAAATTTAACTCGGTGATATGAAAAATCTTATCAATTTGTTTTTAATAAGTTCTCATTTAGACTTTATGATAAAGATTTTTTGATTTTATTAGGAAAATCAGGTAGTTGAAAAACTAGTTTGGTTAAATTTCTTATAAGACAACTTAAGCCACCTAAAAAGACAATTTTTTTTAAGAAAGAAGATATAGCAAGATTTTCTGATTCAGAAGTTCAAAGATATAGAAGAGATATTTGAGTAATATTTCAAGATTTTAAACTTATAGATTGGAAAACAGTTTATGAAAATATAGCTTATAATCTTGAGATGAGAGGAGAAAAAAAGGAAGTTATAGATAAAAAAGTTAATGAGGTTTTGTATAAAGTTTGATTGTTTGATAAAAAAGATATAAAAATACCATACTTGAGTTGATGAGAAAAACAAAGGATAGCAATAGCAAGAGCTTTGATTTCAAATCCTAAATTTATTATTGCAGATGAGCCTACTTGAAATCTTGATCCTCATACAGCTAAACAAATTGTAGATTTACTTATAGATTTGAATAATCAAGATAATACAGTTTTATTTATTTCACATGATATGAATTTAGTTTCATACATAAAATCTAAGAAAAGATGAGTTAAAGAAGTGGATTTATCATAAATCTTTAAAATTTATTGACTTAACAATTTTCTATTGTATAATTAACATACTTTTAACAATCTAACAATTTGAAATGTCTGAAAAACAAAAATTAAAACAAAAAATATTAAATAGATTGGTAAAAGAAAATTTACTAAATGTAATATTAGAAGAAATTAATGATTCATTAGATTATTTAAATAAATATAAACTGCAAAATATATATGATAATATAAATTATTTTATAGAAGATTTAAAAAATATAAATCTGAATTGTATAAACTGATTGAAAAAAATTTAAGAAAATAAACTAAAATATAAATGAAAATAAAAAGTATAAATACAATAGAATGATTTGAAAACAAAGAAGCATATATTCAATATTTACTTATGAATGATGATGTTTCAAAAATTCAAAGGACATTGGATTCATTGGATAATCCTTTATCTGTAACAGAAGCTTTGGAAAATGCTAAAGAATTAATATGAGAGAATGAAAAGATATCTTATTTATTAAATTCTATTACTGAAGAAGAAAAAAATGTTATTATACTAAATATACTATTGTCTTCTTTTATGAATAATAATGGCTTTTCTAAAGAATTAGAATTATTTATTAGAAAAAAATCATCAGTGATAGCTTGAGCAAAAGTAGAAACTGGTATGACTATAGCTAAATATGCAAATAAGGTTTACAAACCGATAAATAATTTAAATTATAAACCAAAAGTATGAGATACTAATGAATTACTGGCTGCTTAATTTTTTTTACTATTTTTTGTTATTTCAAATAATATTATTAAAAATCATATACTTACAAATACATCAGCCATATTAAAGATAGGGAATTGGTATCCAAAAATAGG
>WFMP01000096.1 GCA_015489035.1 Candidatus Altimarinota bacterium | reverse complement strand
GTACTGATGAAGAAAGTTTAAAGAAAATTAAAAAATATATTTGAATAAGTCCTATTGTCTTGATAGCTACAAGTCCATATTTTCTTGATCAGAAAAGGGCAGTGGAACTGATTTACAAGTTGTTTGAATAATTTATTTATAACTATATTAAAATGAAAATATTATTATTAGAATCTTATCCTGAAATAAAAAAAGAATATTTGAAATATTTAGAAAAAAATAATGAAATTTTTGAATTAAAAAATAATTTTAAACCAAGTGAAATAGATATTATTATAATTAGAAGTAAAATAAAGGTTGATAAAAAATTACTTGATAATTATCCAAATTTAAAATATGTTGCAAGAGTAGGCGTATGACTTGATAAAGTTGATTTGCAAGAATGTGAAAAAAGGTGAATACAAATTTTGAATACTCCAGGTGTAAATGCAGATTCAGTTGCAGATTTAGTTTTATGATGAATTTTAAATTTGTTGAGAAACTTAAATTATTGATTTAGAGGACTTGAAAATAGGTTTGATTATTTGTGAGAAGAACTAAATTCTAAATCTATTTGAATTATTTGATTTGGAAATATTTGAAAAAAAATTTATAAAAGGGCAAAAGCATTTTGAGTAAGTAAATTTTACATTTTTGATCCATTTTTGAAAAAAGAAGATGTAGAAAAAAATGAATTTTGTGAGTTTTTAGAAAAAAAAGAAGACTTATTTAAAAAATCAGATATTATTACATTTCATATTCCTTTGTTAGAATCCACTAAAAACTTTTTATGAAAAGAAGAATTTAAACTATTAAAAGAAAATATTATTTTGGTGAATACTTCAAGATGATGAATTATAGATGAAAATGAATTGATAGATTTTTTACAGAAAAATAAACAAGCAAGATTTTTTGCAGATGTATGGGAAGAACAACCAAACCAACCAAAAGAAACACTATCGAAGCTACAAAATGTCTTGCTCACACCTCACATTGGGGCAATGACCAAACAGGCTGAAGAAAAAATGCATTTTTTTGAGAAGTTAATTTAAGAAAAAATAGTAGAAATATAAACTTAAATCATTATTCTATCAGTAATTTATTATTAATTTTTTTTTATGAAACTGTGAATTTTTACATCAGGACTTGAGAATGTATCATTATTAAAAATTTTGAAACAATACAATGTAGATTTGGTAGTTTATATGAACCAAGATGCTTGGCCAGCTGAAGACAAAAGTATAGATTTTCAAGAAAAATATGTTCAGGAATGAATAAAAAAATTACAAGAGGAATGAGTAGATAAAATTATTTTACATCCTATGTGGGAATTAAAATTTAAAGATGAAGATTTTATTTTTCCTTTGTATCAAAATTTAATTAAACAAACTTTAAAATATAGTATAGTTTGAAAAATATGACTTTTTTGAAATAAGATAGGTTTAGAGTTTATAGAATCTTATTTAGGAAATTATGTAAAAAATTATAAACCAACTGAAAGACAAAAACATAATAAAAAGTTTGATTGTTGTAAATTTTCTACAAAAGATATTTCAGTTTGGAAGTACAATACTATTGTTTTGAATAAAAGGAATTGGATGCTTAGGAAACTTATAAAAACTGATTTAAGATATTTTTTTGATTGTGCAGTTGATAGTATTTTACCAACAACTTATGATGTATATCATTTTGAAAATATTATAAATCAAAAGAAGAAAAAAATACATTTTCAAAATATGAAAGATTGGGAGTTTTTAGATAATTTATTATGAAAAAAAGAAAATAACTATACTCTAAAACTTATTACAAATTGAAATACAGATTTGTTTTTACAAAATAAGAAATGGGAAGTTTTTATGAAATAAAATAATTTAAAATGAAAAAAGTATTGTATCGAGTAGCTATTATATTTTATGTAATATTATGATTTATTCTTTCAGCTGTTTTTTTAAAATCGTTATTTTATTCTTTGTCAGTAAAACATTTAGATACTTTTTATTTTTGATTTTGAAATAGTAGTCTCTTTTGATTTATAAAAATTATGAATTATTATGAGATATTTTGATTAATACCAATTATTTTATTAATTTGTTATTTGTTTTTAAAATTTGATTTTATAGAAAATAAGTTTGTTAGACTTATAAAAATTATAATATACATTGTTTATGTTACAATATT
>WFMP01000095.1 GCA_015489035.1 Candidatus Altimarinota bacterium | reverse complement strand
TTTTCAGCACGGCTAATACCATTTTTAATTTTTTCTACAACATAAAGGTGATACTGAATATCTTCATAAGTACAGTTATCAGGAAGATTTTGAATCATATCTTGTGCTTCTTGTTTTACAGCTACCATGTACTCTCCTTTTTTATTTGTATTATAGCATATCTTATATTTTGAGTATAACGGCTGTCGTGACCAATAATTTTCCCGCTAGGGTAAATTATTGGTCTCCTCGTACTTGTTATACATTTTAACTTCCAACGCTATAATCAACAAGAGTATTATTAAACAATATACCAAATCGTTTTGTTTTTTTATTCCATCCTAATGTATCAGATTCTAACATACCTTTTAATTCATTTAAGATAGGTTGTTCTAAACTAATAAGTACATATCGCATAAACATTTGTGCATCTTCTATTTCTTGAATTGTAGTATCTGATTTTCCAGTTGATAGTTCAAGGTTAAGAATATCTTGTTGAAAACTTGATAGTGTTTTAAAAAGGGGCATTTTTTCTACAAAACCAACATCTCCATATTTCAAATCTTTTATGTTGAAATTGCCATGTAAAAGGTCATTTCTTTTATTAAATATCGTATGAATTGTTTTACAAATATCATCTGTCCAATCAATAGGTGCTATAAAACCAATACATTTGTCATATAATAATTGTATTTTAATATGAATATGTTCTCTAATATATGTATTAAATAACTCTTCGTCATCTTTCAATTCTTGTTTTGCAAGAATTTTAATAACAAAATTCATAAAGGTTTCGATATATACTGGAACTAGACATCTAACTGAATAACTTTTTGCTGATAGTTCTTCGGTTAATTGAGCCCATTTTGAAAATTCATCTGCTGATAATTCTTCACCACTTGTATGTGAATGTTTAAAGTCAGGTATCTGAACTTTTAAATCTTCTATTTCATTAGTTAATATATTAATTTGTTTTTGTATTCGTGAAAAAGGGTTTACGAGCATTTCCCAGTTTTCAATACTGTTTCTTGTTTCAGTTGCTTCTTCTGTGTAATTTTGTAAATCTCTAATCAATTGTCCTAAAAATGCTATGCATTCTTCAGTTGATGAAATTAAGCTGGTTGGTGCAAAAACTTCTATTCGATAAGTTGCACACATAATTTGAATATCTATATCTTCATGATGTAAACTATAATGCCAATGAAATAATTGATCACTATCTTCACTTCTGACAAGTGATAATAAACCATTTGGTTTATTAAAACGAGAAAATAAATATAAATATAGACTATATGGACTTATTTCATTACTGATTTTATAAGTTTTTACTTCTGTACTATTTTTCTTAGATAATTTTATTTGCTCAAAACTTGTTTTAATGTCTAGAGCTTTTAGGTTTTTAATAAGTTCAGTATAGTTTTTCAAATTTCTTCTTTATGTGTATAACAGGGGCGCGGGTGAGTTGCGACCTCGTGTGATAATTTTAATTTTCAGACGAGGTTGTCTGCTCCTCCCGCTTGTTATCTGGCTCTGTGCGACAGGTGACTAGCGGGTGTTCAGCCCGCGCCCCCGTTATCCGGTCACGCAGTGAGCGGATAACGGTCGAATATAGCCAATAAGTCGCCGCTAGGCTACTTATTGGCTACTATGTTTTGTTAGCATTTGTTACTTCTTTAAACTTGGTTTTATAAAAATCTATTTTAAACTGCTTAACTGGTTTATCATAAATTCCATAGTATTTATTTTTAACTTTATGATAGATTTTGCTTTTGGATATACCTATATTTGAAGCCCCTGAAGGAGAAAGTAAAATAATGCATTTGATTTTTTTATTAGCTATCATTATGTAAAACTCATTTGTTTCCTTCCAGTTTTCTGGAATTTGTTTTTTTAAATCAAAGAGGTCAAAAAATAACTTTGCTGCATTATTTTTACCAAAAGCACTTGTAAAATAGATTGTTTCTATATCGGAATTTAATATTTCATCTTTGATACTTTGGTTTAAAACAAGATTATACAATTCACTATCTTTTGTTACTGTTTCATCTTGTCTACAACATTCTAGTATCATATCTGAAATAGCAATATTATGTTTCTTTAAAAAATCTAAAATATTATCTAAATTATCAAACTGTGATTCTAGTGATTGAGCTAAAATATCCCAAAAAGTTTTGGCATTGCCATAAAAAAAATCTAATTCTGATATCCTATGAGGATGTATTGTTCCTAAAATCAAATATTTATCATTCTTTTTTATAGGATATTCTTTGATATATCTATGTTTAGTTATAACTTGTGTCAATTCTAACTGATAGTAAATATCTTGTTTTTCTCTTTTAGTTTCAACAAAACAATTTTTTTCATATAGCTTCATAGCAGGTTTGTATTCTTCTGAGTTGTATGTATAAAGTTTTAGAACTTTCTTTTTTAATTCTTTTGCTCGGTTAATAGAAAAATCCAATAGCTTTTGTCCTAAAGAATTTTTTCTATAGTTTTCATCAATACAAAACCAACCTAGCCAACATTCATTATTATTATGATTATTTTCAATATAAACCCCTGTTAAGCCTATAACTTGTTTTGTTTTTGATTCTATCATTACAAAATATTCAAGATATGATATTTGATTTTGACTTAGGCAATTTTTATATTTTTCATTGTTTATATCCAAACTCATTTCTAATGTTTCTTTTTCGCATTTAGACAAGCCTTTAAATATTTCATTTCTTAATTTTAAAGCAGCTGTAAGATTAGAATTTGATAAACTCTCTATTGTATACATTGATGTTCCTTGTGTATGCTAACGGGGGCGCGGGTGAGTTGCGACCTCGGGTGATAATTTTAATTTTCAGACGAGGTTGTCTGCTCCTCCCGCTTGTTATCTGGCGCTGTGCGACAGGTGACTAGCGGGTGTTCAGCCCGCGCCCCCCGTTATCCGGTCACGCAGTGAGCGGATAACGTT
>WFMP01000094.1 GCA_015489035.1 Candidatus Altimarinota bacterium | reverse complement strand
GTAAAGAATTGATTATTTAAAGAAATAGAATTACCTAAAAAAACTTGTATAATTTCTGATAAAGAAATTGAAACAGATATAGATTTTGTAAAAATAAATACTTTGGAACCAGTTTGACAAATATTAGCCTTGTCTGATAAGTATGAGTTTGTTTTTGTTGTTTTAGATAGATTAAATTATGACAATATTTACAGACTTTATAAAAATAATAGAAAAAATATTTGTATTTTAAACTTAAATTCTTGATATACTTGATTGTGAATAAAATCTATTTCTCCAGATTTAGATGATATTTATGTAAAAGAAAATGTTCAAATTTTAGAACCTATGGATTTAGAAAATCTTAAATTTGATATTTTGGAGTTTTTGGAAAATCCATTTCTGACTCATATTAGAGTTTCAAATAAGGAAATGGAAGAAAAAGTATGATGAGAAGAAGCAAATTTAGAATACAAAGAAATTATAAATTTTAATGAATTTGGGTTGTCTTGATTTTCAGGGATTGTGTTAGTTTATGGTTCTATGCTTCAAGAATGATTAAATGCTGTTTGATTATTGAAAGGAGAGTGAATTTGAGTGGATATGTTTTGGATTTGAAATTATGAAAGTCCGTTATCTGTAGATTTAGTGAATAGTCTAGAATCTCAGGACAAAGTGTTTATAGTTGGTGATTTTTCAGATTTAATATTTAAAGATTTTATTTATTCAAAATTATACAGTGCATGAGTAAATAAGGAAGAAATATATTTTATTACACCAACAAATTTTAAACAGGTATTTAATGATGTTTTGGCTGAACAAATGGAAATGAATCCAGTTAAAATTTATGAAAGAATTAGAAAACAAATCGATTAGCTTTTTAATTGAAAAAAGAGAAACTATTTGTATAAAATATAAGTATTTAATTATTAATATTATAACTATATGTGAGATAAAAATTCAGTATTAAATGATGCATTGAAGAGTATAGAAAAACAATTTGGGAAATGAGCAATTATGAAGTTATGAGATAATTCTGTTCATAGTATTGTAAATACATATCATTCAGGTTCTTTTATGCTTGATAATATTTTATGATGAGGTTATCCAGAATGAAGAGTTATAGAAATATACGGACCAGAAAGTTCTGGTAAAACAACTTTGGCTTTGCATGCTATTGCTGAAATTCAAAAAACTTGAGAAAATGCAGCTTTTATAGATGCTGAACATGCTTTGGATCCATCTTATGCAAAAAAATTGTGAGTTGATGTTGATAACTTAGTTTTGGCACAACCAGATTATGGAGAACAAGCATTGGAAATAGCTGAACAATTAGCAGCTACTTGAGCAGTAAAAATTATAGTTATAGATTCTGTTGCAGCTTTGACACCAAAAGCTGAAGTAGAATGAGATATGGCTGATCAACAAATGTGATTACAAGCAAGAATGATGAGTAAATGATGTAGAAAACTTTCTCCTATTGCTGCAAAAACTTGAACTATGATAATTTTTATAAATCAAATAAGAATGAAAATAGGTGTAATGTTTGGAAATCCAGAAACTACATCAGGTGGTAATGCACTTAAGTTTTTTGCATCTCAAAGAATAGAAATTAGAAGATGAGAAAAACTTGAAGAAAATAAAGAACAACTATGATACAAAGCAAAAATTAAAATTGTAAAGAATAAGATAGCTCCTCCATTCAAACATTGTGAAGTTCTTATTAGATTTAATCAATGAATAGATAAGTTAGCTGATTTAGTAGAAGTTGCACAATTGTTTGACATTGTAACTAGAGCTTGAGCATTTTATTCTCTTTATGATCAAAAAACTCAAGGTAAAGCTGCATTAGTTAAATTGATAGAGGAAGATGCTACCTTGAGAAAAAAACTTGAGGAAGATGTTGCAAATATTATTAAAAATGAATGAAAAATAATTGAAAAAGAAGAAAGTATAGATGAAGATAGTATTTTGGAAGGAGTAGAATAGAAAAAATGAATAATTATTTTAAATTTTATTGTGAATTAAATAAATATGAATAAAGAAAATATAATTGATATATTAAAGACTATTTATGATCCAGAAATTCCTATTTTAGATATTTGGAATATGTGATTAGTTTATGATGTAGATGTTCAATGAAATATTGTAAAATTATTGATTACATTTACATCTCCTGCTTGTCCAATGTGAGATATGATTATAGATATGATACAAAATTCTATTACTGAAAAATATCCTGAAAGTAATGTAGAAATAGAAACTACTTTTGAACCAAATTGGTCTCCAGAAATGATAAAAGATGAAGATATAAAAGAAATGTTTCTGATGCAATAAAGAAATTCTAGAAGATTTATTCGAATGATTGTTAGAATATACAAAGAGATGGAAGGATAAATCCTTTGTGATTTTATTTTGTAAATTAGGTGTTATGAAAATAAAAGTATTATTATTGAAAGATGTAGCTTGAATTGGTTGAAAATGACAACTTGTAGATGTTTCTGATGCTATGTTTAGAAATGTTTTAGCAAAAAGATGAGAAGCTAAAATAGCTGATAAAAAAACTATAAAAGCTTGGGAGAAAAAACAAGAAAAACAAAGACAAGAAAATATAGAAATAGATAAAAAAAAACATGAAGCTGTTCAAACTATGCAAGGTAACTGATTAGAGATAAAGGTGCAGACATCTCCAGATGGACATTTATATGAAAAAATAGATGTAAGACATATTCAATCTCAAATAGTTCTTACTCATAAAGTAAAGTTTGAAAGTAGAGAAATTGACTTTCCAGAAAAAAAAGTATCTCTTAAGTTAAAAGTTTTGACAAAATAACAATAAAATATATAATATTAGAGTATTTTTTTATAATTTTTATGTAATTGTTATGT
>WFMP01000093.1 GCA_015489035.1 Candidatus Altimarinota bacterium | reverse complement strand
TACAGTAGATAAATAATCCAAAAAATATACTCATTGAAATAAAACATTAAAAGATTATAAATTTGCGGATATTTTTAAAAATTAAATAAAAAAAATGATTAGAAAAAGAAAAAAATTTTCATTGATATCATTGAGAAAGAAGAGAAGATGAAGACCCAAAAAAAGGAGTTATTGGAAACTCATAATTATATTGTCTATGCTGATTATCATTATTCCTAGCATCATAGGTTATATATGGTTCAAAAAACATATATTAGATAAATTACCGAATGTAGCTAACATTGAAAAAGTCATATTTCCGCAAACAACTACCATCACAGACAGAAACTGAGTAGTTTTATATAAATTATTTAGTGAAAATAGAAAATATGTTCCTCTATCTGAAATATCTAAAAATATGCAAAATGCAGTTATCTCTACAGAAGATAAAACTTTCTGGACAAACGAATGAATAGATATTAAGTGAATTATAAGATCTTGAATAAAGGATGTGTTTTTTGGACAGAGACAGTGATGATCTACGATTACACAACAATTAGTAAAAAATTTATTATTAACAAGAGCACAAACTATTACAAGGAAACTTAAAGAAATAGTTTTAACTTTGGAATTGAATAATTATCTATCAAATAAAATTAAAGCTCAATATAAATGATTATCAGAAGTCCAGATTAAAAAGAAAGTAAAAGAAAAAATATTAGAAATGTATCTAAATTATATATTTTTTTGAAACAATGCATATTGAATACAATCTGCTGCAAAAACATATTTTCATAAAAGTGCTAGTACTCTAACTGTTCTAGAATCAAGTATATTAGCATCCCTTCCAAAATCACCTACTTTTTTTGACCCTGTAAACCATAGAGTAAATAATTTATGAGAATTAGAAGCTTTTTGAATAAGTGGGAATAAAATCAATATGAATTCAAATATATGAAAAAATATTCAAAAAGCTTACATAAATTATTTAAAAAATAAAGCTTTTTCATTTTCTAAGAATGAATCCGATATACTCACCATACTAACACCGAAAAATATGGTCTATAATCATATAAAGATTAAATATATCCCTGGTAGAAAAGATTTCGTTTTAGCAAGAATGTACATTGACTGATATATAGATAAAAACCAATTAATACAAGCAGAGAAAGAAAGTTTTGACGAAAAAATATATAAACTAAATATCAAAATGAAAGCACCTTGGTTTGTATTTAGAATAATAAATAAATTAGAAAAAAAATATTGAAAAAACTTAATAAAAAGAGCTTGATGGACTATAAAAACATCTCTAGATATGCGTATCCAAAAGCTAGCTGAAGAATCTGTTCAAGCATGGAGCTGATATCTACTTAGGCAATGAGCTAATAATGCTGCATTATTGTACGTAGATAGCAAAAATTGAGATATATTAGCTTATGTTTGATCGGAAGATTATTATAATAAAAAAAATGATGGTAAAGTAGATATGATCACATCTCTAAGACAATGTGGATCCGTAATAAAACCTCTAATTTATGCAAATGCATTTATGAAAAATCCTACATTCACTCCAGAAACTCCTATCTATGACACAAAATTTAATATAGCCAAAAAATGAGAAAGTTTAAACAATTTTGATAATAGATTTTTAGGTCTTATGCCTATCAAAAAAGCATTACCATATTCTAGAAATATACCTGCTGTAAAAATGTATTTTTTATGATGATGAGAATACAAAGTTAAGACATTCTTAAGATCATTATGATTAAAAACTATTTCAAATAAAATATATTACTGATATCCACTTGCCATATGAGCAGCATGAGTTCGTATGATAGATATGGCACAAGCATTTTCTAACTTATCAAATATAAATGGTGCTAGAAAAATAAATTGAATATTAGAAATTAAATGATCAAATTGAAATATAATTTACCAAAAACAAGATAAAAAGCTTAAACAAATTATTCCAGTTTGAGTAGTTAGTATGATACGAAGTATTTTATCAAATCCTAAAAACTTACCTTTCAATTGGAGACATGAAGAATCAATAAAATGACTTAAACTTGCTAATAAATCTTGAACTACCAATATTGTAGATAAAAAAAATTGAGAATTATATCCAAGAGATGGATGGTATATAAGTTATTCACCTTCAAAAATCTTTGTAGTTTGGGCTTGAAATACAAAATGAAAACATATGCACTCAAATGCTTATTGAGGATGGACAGCTGGAAAAATATGGAAAACATTTGTGTTAAAATTGAAAAAACATTGATTTATTCACAATGAAAATATGGTCGAAAAATGAACAACTTCAATTTATGTAAATACAATAAATTGAAAAAGATCATCTAAATTTACACCATTCCAAATTTCTAAAAAAACTATAGCAAGAATATGATGAATACCAAAAAAGGATGATGGTAAAACTGTTAAAATGATTAAAATAGATACTTTATGTAATGGATTAGTTTCAAAATATACACCTTTATCTGATCAAAAATATGCTTATGTAATAAAAGCTCATTCTCATATGCCTAATAATCCAAAATGGGAGGATCCCGTTCAAAAATGGTGGAGAACAGTATGAACTTGAAAATACGAAAAAATATTCAATGCTCCTGTTTTGTTAAAAGAACCTACAACGATATGTAAATCTAGATTAATTATAGCAAAAAAATGAATGCTAGATTTTAATATAAATTATCCAAAAAATAAACAAACATTATCTTATGTATTTGATTTACGGATAAAAACTATAAATGCTCCATTTAAAATTAAAAAGATTAATATTTACATAGACAATCAACTCGTGCAAACTAGTAATTATAAACAAATAGTAGGTGTTTATCTTAAAAATACTATTGCTACTTGAAAACACAAACTAACTGTAACATTAACAGATAATAAATGATACACTAAATCACAAACTATAAATATAAATCTAGTCAAAAAAGATACCACTGCTCCATATTTAGATAAAATCATAAAAAAAGATTGAAAATTTATTTATATTTTTAAAGATAAAGAATCAAAGGTATTATGATGATTTCTCATATGTAATTGAAAGAAACAAAGATTTATGTGACCTATAGCAATTTGAAACTCAAAGGATTGCTCATACGAAAGTGTTATAGATTACTATTGAAACTCAAATTAATTTTATCAAAATTTAAAACAGTATGGTTTACAATTCTAATTGACTCTATATAATAATTTTATTTGTTTTTATTTTTTGAATTTCGATATTTTTTAAAAAATATAAAGTAATAAATATAATTTTACCTAAAAAATGAGATTATTGATTATTAGCTATATTCCAAAAGATTTTAATCTTTCTTATTATTTTAATTATTTGTATTATTCCACTTAATATATGAATATACCAATGAACAGAAATTAAAAGTGTTTCCACGCTTAATATTGAAATACTTTTTGATGTTTCATTATCTATGACTGCAAAAGATTTAGAGCCTGATAGATTTGATGTAGCCAAAGATGCCTTAATAAATTTCGTAAAAAATTTAGATGCTAACTATAATATTTGACTAATAGTATTCTCAGGAAAACCTCTAGTTTATGCTCCGATGACTAATGATAAAAAGGCTTTAATCTGGAAAATTAAAAATATGAGTATGGCAAATTGGCCTCCAACTATGGACTTTGTATGAACTGCTATTTGAAATGCTATATTACTTGGAAGTAAACAATTGATAGATTTCTCAAAAAAAGATAAAAAGCCTTGAGTTATGATTTTACTAACAGATTGAGACTCAAATAAGTGAATTAAGCCACTTACAGCTGTAAAAGATATAAAAAAATTAAAAATCCCTATTTATGTATGAGCTATTTGAAAAGATTATAGGTACATAGTTTGAGAGGATATTTATGGCTCTGATGTTCCAGCATCTATAGATTTAAAAACTTTAAAAAAAATTGCTAAACAAACTTGATGAGAGTTTAGAAAATTAAAATCTAAATGAGATTTTCTAAAAATATTGTGAAAACTACATAAATATGTTAAGAATTATGAACAAATCAAAAAAATACCAGAATACACTTACTTTAATTATTATCTAAAGCGAGTGTTATTAACTTTATTAATTATTTATTGACTAATTTTTATAAAATTAAAACTTAAATAATTTTATTGAAAAAAACGAATAATTAGTTATACAAAGCATATTTACTTAGTATTAAAAAATATTTAATAACAAATGATTTGATCCACGATATTAATTTTTGTAATTTTATTAGCACTTTCAGCTTTTTTTTCTTGAACTGAAATAGCTCTTATGAGCCTACCAAAACATCAGATTGAATCTTTTTTAAAACAATGATTAGCTTGATCTAGACCATTAAAATACATTAAGGAAAGACCAGAAAAACTACTTATTACTATTCTAATTTGAAATAATTTAGTAAATACATTTACAGCAGCTTTTGCAACTACTATTGCAATGTGAATTTCAAAAAATTCTTGATTATGATTAAATCAATCTACTGTTATAGCTGTAATGACTTGAATAGTAACATTACTCTTATTATTATTTTGAGAAATTGCTCCAAAAAGTTTTGCTATTAAAAATTCAACAAAGATTTCACTTTCTGTTGCTTGAATATATAAAACTTTGATGTTTTTGCTGTATCCATTAGTAATTATCATAGAATTTATAACAAAATTGCTTACCTGAGAAAACAAAGAAAGTAAGGTATCTGAAGAAGAAATTGAGGCTTTCATAGATATGTGAAGAGAAAGTTGAACTCTAGAAAATGAAGAACATAAACATTTAAAAAACTTATTGGAATTTGATGAAATATCTGTAGATGAAATTATGACTCCCAGAGTTAAATTTGATAAACTTTCTGATGATACAATTATAGAAGATGCAATCAATTATATTTTACAACACACTCATAGCAGAATCCCTATATATCATAAAGATATAGATAAAATAATATGAATTGTGAATATTAGAATATTATTAGAAGAGTTGAACAAATGAAATAAAAAGAAAAAATTAAAAGATATAAAATTATTCAAAGCTATTAAAGTTCCATTGAATAATCCAATAGATGAATTATTAAAGACATTCCAAAAAAACCATCATCAAATGGCTATAGTTATAGATGAATATGGTTGAGTTGCTTGATTGATTACCCTTGAAGATATTATCGAAGAGGTATTCGGAGAGATACAAGATGAAACAGATAAAGAAGAAAATATCATACAAAAAATATCAACAAATGAATATATCGTAAGTTCTATACTTCCTTTCGAAGAGATTTTAAAATTATTTCAATTAACTGAAGATAATCTAAATATTGATGAAAATATTAGCTATGATGGAGAGACATTAAGTTATGTAATTACTGATATTTTAGAAAGATTTCCTAAACAATGAGAACACTTAGAAATAAATTTGAGGGATGATAAAAAAATACAATTAAAAGTTTTAGAAATAAAAGATGGGACTATTTGAAATATTCATATTTTAGTTGAAAACAAAGATTAATTTTATATTATTATGAGTGATTTATAAAATATTCTAATACATTTATGGATAGAAAAAAGAGAAAAAATTCAAAAAAAAGGAAAGTTGTATCAAGCCCTTGAAAAATGGGACTCATTTTAATAAGTGTATGATTATTATACTTTTTTGTTAATTTTTATGCACCACATTCTCCACTAATTTATTTAGACTACCTTACAAATTTTTTCTTTTGAGAATTATGAAGTCATTTCTTCTATGGATTATTAATATCTTTATGAATAATACTTATTTTATACCCTGCAAATTGGAAAGAAAGGATTTTTACATATAGTTTTTTATCATTCATTTTCTTGTTAGTAATATTATCATTTCCTTTATTACAATCCGCGAACCAAAATAATATATTTGCAACATGATGATATATATGATATTGACTAATAAAACTTATATCTATATTACTATGAAATTCTATAGATGCAACTAAAACTTTTTCTGTGTTATTATTTTGAATAGCTACAATATTTACCGCATGGAAATTAAATTTATTTTTACTTATTCCAAAAATAGAATTCGAAATTCCAGAAAAAAAGATGTTAAAAGAAAAACAATAAAAGTTAAAGTCCCTGAGCTAAAGAAGACTAAAGAGATCAAAAATAATGAAAATATAATAAATAAAAAAGAAAATTTAATAAAAAACATTTTTAAAGAAAAGATTAAGAAAAAAATAAAAGAAGTTGATAACACTCCTAAAGTTAAAATTTCTTATCCAAAAGATAAACCTACTTTTTCTGTTGATAAACTTGAACAATGAGATTCTACTATTTCTGTAGATGAAAATATATTAATCCAACAGGCAGAAGAAATACAAAATAAACTTAATGAATTTAATATTCCTGTTGAAGTTGTATGATATGAAGTTTGACCTTCTGTAATTCAATTTAAATTAAAATTAGCAAAAGGAATCAAAGTTTCTAGTATAGAAAACCTAAAAAAAGATTTATCTTTATCTTTAAAATCAGCTATAAGAATTCTAGCCCCAATACCTTGAACAGAATTCGTTTGAATAGAAATGCCAAATCCTCAATCAAAAATAGTTTATTTATCTGAAATATTAAAATCAAAAGAATTTCTTAATTCAATGAATAAATCATTTACAAATTTATCTATTTGAAAAGCTATAGATGGTAGTTTATTTTTGGAACCATTGGAAAAGATGCCACATTTACTTGTTGCAGGTCAAACTTGATCTGGTAAATCAGTAGCAATAAATGATTACATTATTTCGTTATTATATCAAAATACACCTGATGAGCTAAAGCTTATTATGGTAGATCCAAAACAAGTAGAATTATGATTATATGATGGATTACCACATTTATTAGCCCCTATTATAAATGACCCAGAAAAGGCACTTAAAGCCCTTAAATGGTCTGTAGATGTTATGAATAGAAGATATAAATTATTAAAAGATAAAAAAGTAAGAAATATATATGAATATAACGAAAAAGTTGACGAAAAAGAAAAAATGAGTAGAATAGTAATTATAGTAGATGAGTTAGCTGATTTAATGATGAGTTGAAACAAAAAAGATGTTGAACATAATATTGCTCGCATCGCACAAATGGCAAGAGCTGTATGAATGCATCTTATATTAGCGACTCAAAGGCCTTCTGTAAATGTAATTACAGGTTTAATAAAAGCTAATATACCTACAAGAATTGCATTCTGAGTTGTAAGTAGTATAGATTCAAGAACTATTTTGGATAGGTCTGGTGCAGAAGATTTACTATGAAGATGAGACTTACTATTCGTATCTCCAAATTATAAACATCCAATCAGAGTTCAAGCTCCATTAGTTTCTACTGAAGATACAGAAGATATTATATCTACATTAAAAGAGAAATATCTTAAATGAATAGAAAATGAGACAGATATATACGATAAAGAACTTATAGATATTTTAGAATGAAATCAACCTGACAGTAATTATATATGATGATGAAATGGAGATGATGATGAATTAATAAAACAGTCTATTGAAATAATTCAGCAAACACACAAAGCATCTATTACATTATTACAAAGAAGGCTTAAAGTATGATTTGCTCGTGCCGCAAGACTTATGGATCAACTTGAAGAAAAATGAATAGTATGACCTCAAGAATGAAGTAAACCAAGGGAAATATTAATTTAATTAATAAAACAAAAAGATGGCGATCATTTGATGAAAACAAAAAAGATGATTCTTTGAAGATTTATATATTAAAATGAATACACCTAAATCAGAAAATAAGGTTGTCTTTTTTAGACTCTTAGCTGTTACTCAAAAAGCTGGTTTAGGTATAAGAGATTCATTAGAAAGTATTCAAAAATCTGAATCTCACCCTTGAGTAAAGAAAATAATTAAAGATACTTTATACCAAATAAATGAGTGAGCTTGACTTGCAGATGCTTTATCTAAATATGATAATTTCTTTCAACCAGCAGAAATAGAGCTTATCCGTTCTTCAGAACAAATGGGTAATCTTCCAGAAACTTTAAATAGTATGGCAATAGAATTAGAAAAATTTGAGCAAATCAAAAAAAAATTAAAATCAGCAATGATATATCCTATTATCGTTTTAATGGTTGCTGTGGTTGCCATTGTAGTCTTACTTGTAAAAGTAATTCCTTCTATATTAAAAATATTCCCTCCTGGACTAAAATTACCAGAGGTTACTTTATTTGTTATGCATTCATCAGATTTTTTACAAGCTCACTATATAGGACTTATACTATGAATTGTACTAGTTCCTATTATATACAAAATATTATATTCAAATATATTAGTAATAAAAATTGTAATGGACAAGATTATATTAAAAACACCTATTATCTGACCATTAATGATGACATTTTACCGGTATAGATTTTCAAAATTATTATGAGATTTTTATTCAGCTTGATTATCTCCATTGGTATCTTTCGATCAAATAGCTAATATTTTTCAGAATTATCACTACAGAAAAAAGATATTAGATGTAAAAAAAGATCTTGAAGTATGACTTGGAATGACAGAATCATTTGAATGAAGTTGGCTATTTAATCCCATTTTAATTCAAATTATATGAATAGGTGAAAAGGCTGGTAACATATGAGAAATACTTGATCAAATGGCTATTTTTTATAGAGAAGAAGTAGATGAAAAAGTATGATGACTTACAAAGTTAATAGAACCACTTATGATGATATTTATCTCTTGTATAGTATGAGTTATTGTTGCTGCTATATTCTTGCCTATGGCAGATCTTATCTGAGGTTTATCTCATAGTTAAACATAAACCTAATGTATATACTTTCTGAAAAAAAATGAAAAAAAATTGCCCTTGTAAACCTACTTGCTTGACCAAGTAGGCTTTTTTGAGAATTAACAGACAAAAGTATAAAAAAATATATTTCTAATTGAAAAAAAATATTATTTATAACAAATAGAAAATGATTTAGCTCTTCAAATATTTGTAAAGATTGCGGTCATATTCCAAGATGTGAACACTGCTCTATTCCTATAGCAAAATATAAAAATAAGGAACAATTTATCCATATGTGCCCTATTTGCAAAAGGATTTATGAAAATACCTGAGTTTGCCAAAAATGTTGATGAACAAATATAATAGAATCCTGAATATGAACATATAAGTTACAAGAAATATTACAAGAAAAATATAATATTAAGTCTTTTATTATAGAAAATACAGATATAAATAGTAAAAATAAAATATTGAAAACTCAAAAAGAAATACAAAATAAACAATTTATAATATCTACAAATATATTCTCTCAATACAGTAAAAATTTTATACCTGATTTAATTATATTTTTTAATGCTGATACTTGATTAAGTATTCCAGATTTTAATGTATGAGAAAAACATTTCTTATTTTTATATGAATTTATCAAAAAATATCCTACTTCAAACTTTATAATTCAAACTTATGATATAGAACATTATGTTTATAAATATATTTTACAACTTGATTTAGATTGATTTTGGAAGAAAGAATTGGAATATAGAAAACAATTTAACTACCCTCCTTTTTCAGAAATAGTAGTTTTGAAATATAAAAATGAAATTGAAGAAAGTTTATATAGAAAAATGTCTAAACTAGAATCTGAACTTAAATATCTTATAGAAAAAGAAAACATAGATATTGAAATATACCAAACTCCACAACTAGTTTATAAAAAATTTTGAAAATATAACTACAATATTATAATAAAATGAAAAGATATAAAACCTTTTTTTGACCAAGCAATAAAAAGATTGAGAATCAAAGAGAAATGATTTCAAATAGACTGGCTACCAAACAACTTAATTTAAACCTCCTCTATTTTAACTCAAATTCATTGTAATTTAGCTACGATATTTTCATAACCTCTTTTTATAATATTTTCGTTTGTAATAAAAGTAGTTCATTTTGCAACTACTCAAGACAAAATCAATCAAGCTCAAGCTCTCAAATCTCTTGTATTTACATAAGTTCCAATTAATTGCTTTCATCAAACTATCAAGACTTCATGTGGATTTAATATTTCAATATGAGCTCACATATTTTCAAGCTCCGCAAAATAGGCAAATCTTCACTCAAACAAAACTTCATGTATTTTACTAATTCATTTAATTTGTGTAAGTAATATTCAAAAAATACTTTGTAAATCAGTTGGAAATCAAGGATATATCATAGTTTGAATATTTGTAGGTTTATAATTTTTTTTATTAAATGAATTAACTTTTATAAAATCTTTTCAACATTCATAATTTATTCATATTTTATCTGCAGTTGTAAATACAGATTCAAGATGAGAAGGATTTATATTTTTAATTATAATTTCACTATCATCAGCTATTGCACCCAAGCCAAAGTATGTGCCAGCCTCAATATAATCAGAAACTATACTATATTCATAATTTTTAATATGGATATTTCATGGTTTTACAAACACCCTATGATCATATCACAATCTTATATTTGCTCAAATATTTTTCAAAAAATCAATTAAATCTATCACATGTGGCTCTATAGCTATATTTGCAATTTCTATTTCATAATCTATTTTATCTAAAAATGCTAAATAAATTAAAATAGCTTCTGTAGCAGTTACTGAAAATGAACTTAAAATTATCTTTTTTTTAGGCTTTGATACTGTTCTAAATATTTTTCTATCAGATTTTACCGACACTTTTACTCAAGCTTGTTCAAAAGCATTATCAAAAGTATCCAAAGGTCTCTTTCATAAAGAACATCCTCCACAGTTTGAAAATGAAATTTTACCATATTTATAAAGTCATACTGGAATAAGCAATATACTAGATCTTATTCTTTCTGTCATAGGTCATACTAAAGTTCATTTCTGCAAATAAGTATCTCAAATTTCATCCAAAACATTTACATCTACTATATCTGGCAAATTTGTTAAATTAACTTTTTTATCAACCAAGAAATTTGCAGCCAAAATAGGTAATGCAGCATTTTTACTAGCTGAAACAGTAATTTCTCATTTTAAATTAGAACTATAATCTACCTTAAACATAAAATACACATTATTTGTTAAATACCTGAGTAATAGTAATGATTTTTTAGTTGATTTCAAATATACTAGAATTATAACAATATATATTTATTCCCTAATACTCAAAATGTTAGAAAAAATAGAAACACAAGTTAAAAAATTTATAAAAAACAATCCAAACTGAGTAGTTTTTATAGTTTGACCTACTGCTAGTGGTAAAAGTAAATTAAGTATAGATTTAATAAATTCTTGAATAGATGCAGAAGTAGTTTCTGCAGATAGTAGACAACTTTTTAAATATATGGATATATGAACAGATAAAATTTCAAAAGAAATTAGAGAAAAAATACCTCATCATCTTATAGATTTTCTTGAACCAGATCAAAACTATACTGCTTGAGATTGGAAACAAGATACTTTAAAAATAATTTCAAATATTCAAAACAAATGAAAAACAGCTTTTGTTGTATGATGAACATGACTTTATACAGACACTATCTACAAAAACTATTCATTACCAGATGCAAAACCAGATTTAGAATTTAGAAACAAACTTTACAAACTAGAAGAAAAAACTCCCTGAATTTTATGGGAAAAATTAAATGAAATAGACTCACAAGAAGCTATGAAATTACATCCAAATTCTACAAGATTTATCATAAGAGCACTTGAAATTTATGAAAAGACTTGAAAACCTAAATCTGAAGTTTGTTTTGAACAAGAAGTTCCTTTTCCAATTTTAATGATAATCAAGTGGGCTGAAAAAGAAATTGCAAATCCAAAAATTAACAAAAGAATAAAAGAAATGTTTCAAGCCTGACTTGTTGATGAAGTTAAGAATTTATTAGATATGTGATATACTATTGAAAATCAAGCTTTACAAAGCATATGATACAAAGAGATTATCGGATATCTAAAATGAAAATATAATTTAGAAAAAGCAAATGAGTTACTTAAAAAAAATACTCATCATTATGCTAAAAGACAAAGAAGTTTTTTTAGAAGATATTTATGAGATATGAAAGCAAAACCTAAAAAAAATGTAGAATATATATTTGTAAATTAAAAAAAATCCAGATCAAACTGGATTTTTTTATTACTATCTTTACAGATAATTTTATTGCTCTATGTAATAACAACCTTTTTTAAAATTATGGTTACCTGAATTAGTTTGAATCATTTTCTCTATATCAGTACATGTATCACCTTTTTTGTTTAATCTATCTATTAATTTTCATAATTTTTTAGCTGAATATACATTCATATTACAATCATGAGGATTTGACATTTTAGCAGCTAATACAAATCATGCATTTTTAGCTCATTTACAATATACAGATCTATAAAAATATCATTTATGAGTCTGTGGGTCTATTGGCAAAGACATCAAATATGTTGGAACTAAAGAATTTTCCAATTTTTTAGGATATTCTCATTGATCATTAAAATACATTGTTAATGCTGTAGAGATACTAGAAAGATTCGCTTCTCTTGCAATATCCATTGCTTTTTGTTGAGTAGAAACAAGTTTTTTAGTAGCAATTAGTTGAGTAGAAACAAGTTTTTTAGTAGCAATTATAGACATAATTACTAACATTGCTAAAATCGATAAATATACTCAATAAACTATTCATACTTCTTTTTTTGTTGTATTTATATTACCATCCAGTCATAAATAACTTTTTTCATTTTTTAGTATAAGTATAGGAAAATATATAGGTTCAAAAAATAACAATAATAATGTACTACCAATTCATTTCTTAAATTTTTTACTTATTCTTAAAAGAAGATATGGGTAATAAAAGAAATTCACAATAGGAACAATTCAAAGCACAGAAAAATATCCTCTTAATCATGATAATCTTGTAAATAAATATGTTACATAGAACAAAGGCATAAGCATACCTATAATTGATAACACATAAAAAATAGAAGATTGAATAAATATATTTTTAGAATAATGTAGTGTACCATTCAATCATCCTACTACTCATAAGCTAGTATGTCATTGATTACTAAATCCTCAAGCAACTATTCAAATACTAGAATCTCATTGATTGGTAGATCATACTGAAGTTAAATTAAAAAATAAACTTACTAAAAATGTTGCAACTCATAATATTAAATAAGATATTATTAAATGAAAGAATGGAAACCATCACTTATTTATTTTTATTAACCTTTCTACTTTATAAAAAACTACAATATTTATAACTACTAATACAATTAAACAAATAACACCTAATATTACCATTTTAAATTTACTACAAAATAAAAACAACCCATCAAGGACTGTTTCAAGTTATATTATTATTCTTATTCTTTTCAAGATATTTTTTCTACTCCTCTTCTTCCAAATTCAACTCTATATGCAAATCTTCAAGTTGTTCATTATCTACTTTTGATGGTGAATTCATCATAAGATCTTGTCATTTTCAAGTTTTTGGAAAAGCATATACTTCTCTTACATTATCTTCATCTGTAAATACCATCATAATTCTATCCATACCAAGAGCAAAACCACCGTGTGGAGGTACTCAATATTGAAAGGCTTCATACATTGCACCAAATTTTTCTTTTACTTCTTGTTCAGTTCTTCCTACTTTTTCAAAAGCTTTTACAAGTGCTTTAATATCTGTATTACGAATAGAACCTGATGAAATTTCATAACCATTCAAAACTAAATCATATTGATAAGCCTTTACTTTCAATAAATCTTCTCCTTCTTTATTTTCGATAGCTTCAAACCCACCTTGTGGAGCTGAAAATGGATTAT
>WFMP01000092.1 GCA_015489035.1 Candidatus Altimarinota bacterium | reverse complement strand
TACCAATCCTTAACATTGTTTTGACTTGGAAGTCCTGTAAAAAATGGATCATTAAAAGGATTATTACTTCTTGGTGGTTGATAAACTTTTCCATAGTTTTGCATATTTTGTTTTTGTTCTTTTTCTAGATTTTTCTGATATTTCTGTAAAGCTTCCATCATCTGTGTTTGTTGTTTTTCTTTTTCTGTCATTGGTTTGTTTTGTTTTGTTCAAGATGTCTGTGCCTGACTTTTCTTACCTGTCTTTGATTTGTTCTTATTTCATCATTGCTGTCATTGATTTTGTTTCTTTTCTCACTGTTTTTTTCAATTCTTCGATGAAGCATTTTTTTGTTTATTTCAGTTTTTAGATTCTTGTTTTTTTCATTGTCATTGTTTATTTTGACTATCTTTCTTTTTTCAACTTCCATTTTTCTTTTGTTGTTTCTTCTTTTGTCAATTTTGTTTCTTCTTTTTCTGTTCTTGTTGTTTTTGATTTTTTAAATCCTTTAATTTTTTTAATACAAATTTTAAATTATCTTTTGTTTGTTCATTATATTTTATTTTCAATGCATTTTGATAATATAAAACTGCTTTTTCCCAATATCATCTTTTCAAATTTATATTTTTCTGTTTTTGTCAAAATCTATAGTAAGCATTTCCTATATTATGATTTAATCTAAAATTTAATTCATTTTTTCAAGTTCATAAAATAGACAAATAAGTTTTTATACTATCTACATATTTTCACTGTTTATAAAGTGTATTTCAAATATTATAAATTCATTCTACATTATTTGCTTGTGAAAACTTTTTTTGAGCTAAATCATATTTTTTTTGTTCAAACAACTGTTTTCCAGTCCAATTATTATAAAAAGATTTTAAATAAGGTAAATTAATAAATCCTAACAATAGTATTCAAACTAAGATAAATATTTTTTTAAGCATTTTTATTTTTTATATTGTAAATATTCATATTTTAATATTTTAAATTAAAGACAAACTTTTTTTTGACATAAACACTGTGGCGATGTTAAGGTAGAACTTTCACAATCAAAGCTATTTTACTTTAATTTAATTCATATATTATCAAAGCTACTTAACACCTAAAGTTAACATTTTATAAACTATCAAACATCTCTGTTGCGAACTTGGGGACCCTTTGGGGTGAGCAACAACTGATATTTATATCTAAATCCTATGAATGAGCCACTGTTTATGGCTTGATTTTTCTTGGTTCTTCTTTGTATCAAGACAAAGAAGAATGTAAATAAATCTATTTTAAAAGATCTTTAAATTCTACAACCAAATATCATAAAAATAAAATAAAACTAAACATAACTAAATATCTTGTCCAATCAGCCATTTGTTTTGTAGTTTTTGTTTCAAGTGCCTTTTTATCAAGTTTTCAAATATATTTTGTAATCTTGTCTATACTGTCTATATTGTCCAATCCTATATATTTAGCATTAATTGCTCTTGCAATATCTTGTAAATTTTTAGGATTAAGTTTTGTAACTACATAATGCCCATCATAAGTTTGAAAATTATAACCTCCAAAAGCATCTCTTCACAATAAAATTTTTCATCATTTTTGAGAACCAATTCAAACAACGAATGTTTTAATATCTTCTTTCCTTATTTTATTTAGAATATCTGATGATATTCATTTATAATCACCATTATCTCCACCATCTGTAATAAATACCATAACCTTTCATCTTTTCTTATCACCCAAAAACCTATTTACAGTTGTAGAAATAGCTTGTTGAAAATCAGTTCATTGCTTTGTTAAATTCTTATAATTAACTCAATCAAGCATAGTCAAAAAAATGTTAGAATCTGTAGTAAGAGGAACAGCTCATATAGCATTACCTGCAAATATCACTAATCAATACCTATTTCAAGGATGATTAACTACATACTTTGAAATGGCCTTTTTAGCTAAATTTAGTCTAGTTGTAAGATTATTTCAATATTTTACATCCACTGTATCCATAGATTTACTCACATCCAATGTAAACATAATATCTACACCAGAAACTTTTGTTTTAATAGTCTTTTCTCATCATTTAAGATGGAATATTCCAAATAATAATATTATAAAACTTCAAATCAAGAAAATGTATTTTAGAATATTTATATTTTTATCTAAAAAACTGTATTCTTCAATTAATCTATTTTTTTTATTATAAAACAAATAAAATAAGTAAATTATTCAAGCTAATCAAATTACAAATAGTAAGACAGTATAGATATTTAAGTTCGTCAAAGTCATTTTTTTATTTTTTATATTTTATAAATTATTACATCTCTAATATTTGTCTCCGGATTCAAAGTCTACTACAATTATTTAGGATATAATTATTTATTTATATCTATTTTGTAGAGTCCGGAGACAGTTCTCTAAATATCATTTTTGAATTAAGATAGAAAGAATAATGAACAAAGATTTAATCAATTTCTCTTAATTTCAAATAAATATAAATTCACATTAAAGCAATAAGAATATAAACAAACACCATATATTTAGGAGTATAAACTTTCTTAACTTTTACCTTAATATTAGTTTTTGTAAGTTTTTTAAGATCTTTAAAAATATTATGCAAACTTTGAGTATCAGTTGCCCTGTAAAATTTTCAATCTGTTATCTTTGCTATTTCTCTAAGTGCTCATTCTTTCAATGGAGGTACTCGTCATCTTTGAGTAAAAGGTCAATCTTTATAAGTAATATATCATCATTTCATCGAACCTATTCAAATAGCATAAATTTTTATTCAATACTTTTTCAAATATTCTCAAGCAATAACTGGGTTTACTCATCTATTCGCATCACCATCAGTAAGTAAAATTACGACTTTTTCTCTCTTTTTATAGGCCTTTTTTGACATTCAAGCAGGTGGTCTAAACAAAGTTTGTGCCATAAGTAATCCATCTCATATTGCTGTTCCACCAAGTCAAGCTTGTTTATTTAAAGTTGAAGTTGTTATTGTAGATAATGTTTGTTTTACCACATTATAATCAAAAGTTAAAGGAAGACTAACAAATGGTTTTCATGCGAATACTACAAGTCACACTCTATCATTTTTTAACTTTGAAACAAATTCTGAAATAATTTTCTTAGCTGCTTTAATTCTTGTAGGAACAAGATCTTCAGCATTCATACTATCTGAAGTATCAAGAGTAAAAACAACATCTATTCATTTTTTATCTATATTTGTACTTACATCTATTCTATTTGGATTTGCCAAAATAGATACAAAAATTCACAAAATACTAGATAATATTCAGATTTTTATCCAAAAAAAATAATTAAATTTTCAAAATACACTTTGAATGTCATCAATAAACCTAAATTTCATTCAGCTTTTTCTCTGTTTTAAATAATACAAATATATTACCAATGGAATAATTAGCAATAATACAAAATATCATTTATTTAAAAACTCCATTTTTATTTATTTAATACTAAATCTTTTATTTTTTGTAAATATTCTTTTCTTAATTCTAAGTTATCTTTTATAT
>WFMP01000091.1 GCA_015489035.1 Candidatus Altimarinota bacterium | reverse complement strand
TTCTCAAGAAAAGAAAAATTATGTTGAAAAACTTTTAGAACATTCTTTACAAGCAAATAAATCTAACAGCATAATGAAAGTTATTTATGCAAAACATGACAGCTCATATAACTTATTATATGATACTAAATTTATAAATAAAACAAAAAAAGATATTGAAAAGTCAATTGATTTAAACACTCTAAAAAATCGAATTGTTACTGGGGATAGTAATTCATGTATAAAAATCAATAAGGCAGAAGGGATAAGAAAATTTAATATTACAAGCGTGACAAATTATTTTGATAAAAATAATGAAAAACTTTTTTCTATTAAATTCAATTTTGGGATTTGTAAAGAAATTTGAAATTAACATCCTACAATTAGCGTATACTTAATAAAAAAATTTGTATTATTTATATATTTTTAGATAATTAAAAAAGGACTTTTAAAATGAAAACTTTAATTATTTTATTTTTATTGATTCTATCTTTACAAGCAGATAAACTTCCAGATATTTCATCTAAATGGAAATGTGAATTTACAGTTAACAATAGTGGTTATAAACCATTAGGAAATTTTTTTCCATGTAAAGAAAAAGGTTGTGATGAAAATGCCTATATATATTATAATAAACCAAAAACATATATGTTAGTGAAAAATTTTATTATAAATTTTAAAACAAAAACTATAAAATATGATTGGAATTCTATAAAAACTTTAAGAGAATCAAACAAAGACAAAAAACCTATATATTTTATAAATAACAAAAAATTAGATCTTCCTATTAGTAGCGATTTAATGAATAGGATTATAAAATATAATGGTCTAAAAACAGAAAAGAAACAAGATAAAAATGGTAGAAGTTTAATTTTTATACATTCTAATAAGGAACGTTTTAATTATCTTTTATCTGGAAGTTTTCAGCATGTTAAAAGTAAATTTAGCACTGATGTAAATCAAAAATTTTCCTTTAGAAATAAATCTATTGATGTACTAAAAATAAATTTTTTAGTTCAACCATTTAAAAATTATTCATTAAAAGAAATTAACACTTTAACTTTTTATGGAGATAAAGTTTTATGGGTAAATCAATTTTTATTTCTTTTTTCTAAAACACAAGCAAATGTAAACATAGCTTATGGACAATGCACTCCTATTAAATGAAATTTTTTAAAGGAGAACTGTTTTTACCTCTGTAAATTAAATAAATAGAAGTAATGTTATGTAAACCATGACATCCAAAATTAGCTAAAAATTTTATTGACAATAAAGCAAAACTTCAGTATAATAAAATAATTTTATTTTATATTCTTAAAAATCAACACAACCTTTGAACCTTGCACCAGCAACTTCATCGCGTCTCTCTGCCGTCGTATTGATTTATAAAGTCTTCCACATTAAATTCTTATTTTTTGGGGAGCAATCCGCTAGACATGAATTAGGCACTCATTTGGGGCTAGCAAATAAGTATTACAAAAGATAAAAATATGAATTTTTATACCACAAAAAGCTATCAGTTTCTTAACTCATAGTAGTATAAAAAATTCTAGTAGTTTCTTGACTATGAAAAATATTTTTACTCTTGCGTTTTACAAAAAGACCAAAAATAAGCAATTTGCAAAGCAGTATTCGCTTATTTTTGGCTAGAACTCGAAAATATATACAAGATATTGCTTCTTAGCAAATAAATTTTTTATATATGATTACAGTTCTACAAATTAACTCCCGTAAGGAGAAAAAGAAATTTTACTCCTTGCTAAAGGGAGTACTATGCCTTTTTCTCCTTACGGGAATTAATTTCCGCTATAGCTAAAGTGCATAGACAAAAGAATTGCCGATTGGCGATGGGTTTTTTGATCAAACAAAATGAGCTACGATCAAAACGAAAAAATCAACACGCAATACATACAAACAATTTTTTAGCAGCCGTTAAAATGGAAGCATTTTCGCACCGTCCAGGTGCGAAAAAAATACATTTTGACGGCTGCGCGGCGCGCAAAATTTTTTTCGCCAAAAACCCCATAAACAAGCACTTTGACAAACAATCCTGACTGGTCAAAAACTGGTCAAAGTCCATAGCTCAAAATTGGACAACTTTGAGTAGCAAGAGC
>WFMP01000090.1 GCA_015489035.1 Candidatus Altimarinota bacterium | reverse complement strand
TTATATCTCAAATCTTAGAAGAAAACTTGATAAAAAGATGATAGAAACGGTTAAATGAGTTGGATATAAATTTGGAGTTTAAAATTTAAGATTTATTTAAGGTTTATTTAAGATTGATATTTATTATGTATATACTTTATTTTATAATATAATATAGAAATATGAATAAGAATTTAAAGAAAAGTATTTTTGTTTTGAGTGCATTTGGTTTAGTTTTATCACTTGCTGCATGTAATTGAGTTAAAAATCAACAAGTTAAACAACAAAATACAAAACAAGAAGTAAGTACTCAAGAAAATATGAAAACAGGTATTTTAACAGATAATAAATGAATGACATTATATATCTTTAAGAAAGACACTAAAAATACTTCAAATTGTTATTGAGAATGTGAAATTAAATGGCCAGTATTCTATAATCCTGATTTGACTGGTAATTGATATTCTTCAATAAAAAGAAAAGATGGAAAAATGCAAACTACACTTAATGGTCAACCTTTGTATTATTTCTTTAAAGATAAAAAACCCGGAGAAATGAAATGAGAGTGACTGTTGAATCTTTGGTATACTATAAAAAAATAGATATAATATTTAATTTATAATATAATGTATTATGATTCATATTAGTAAATTAATAAAAATATTAATGCATAAAATGGCTCATTTGTCAAAATGACATTATCTTGATGTTAGATGTTATAAAAAAGATAGAGCAATCTATTTTATAAAAGAGGATGAAAATATATATCATATTATAGAAGATGGATTTAAAAATAAAGAATTTTATTTAACGTTTCATGAAATGGAACCATTACTTAAAAAACTTATTAAAAGAGAATTTCCTCGTAGTAATAAAATCCATCTTGATAAAAAAGGAATCTATGATCCTGTTTTTCATAAGTTAATTAATAAAAAATAAATAATGAATATCATTTATGAAGATAATACTCATTTAAGAAAATTTTTTCATCATTATGCTAAATATGGTACAATTATAAGAAACGATATTAGCAATCACTTAATAAAATTAGTTGAAGAAGATAGTTATAAAATTAAAACTGCTGGGAAAATGTTCTATAAATCTCATAGGATTTTAGAATATAAAATTGTTTTAGATAAAGATATATTTTGTAGAGTTGCTTTTACAATAGTTTGAAATACAATTCATATTATATTTATAAGTGATAAAATAAGAAAAAATACATATTGTTCATTGTTAGCTAATACAAATATTATTGATTAACAAATTTAAGAATTATTTAAGGTAGTTGTATATTATATAACTACTTTTTATTTTGTAATAAATTAATTATGAAAAAGATATTATCTATATTATTTGTTGCTTGAATTATTTGAACTTATTTATTTTTTTGAGGAAATTGAAAAATAAATAATAATAAATCTTTAGAACATAAAAATATAAATGTGGAAAATTTAAAAGAAGCATATTTTGCTGGTTGATGTTTTTGGTGTATGGAGGGTATTTTCGAAGCACAACCTTGAGTCAGTGAAGCAATTGTTTGATATGTTGGTTGAGATAAAAAGACTGCTAGCTATGAACAGGTTTCTACTTGATTAACAAAACATAGAGAATGAATAAAAGTTATTTATGATCCTAAAATAATTAGTTATAAAAAATTAGCTGAACTTTATTGGACACAAATTGATCCAACAGATGATTGATGACAATTTGCTGATAGATGACTTCAATATACAACTGCTATGTTTTATACAAATGATGAACAAAAAAAGATTTTAGAAGAATCTAAAAAAGCTTTGGAGGATTCTAAAAAATTTGATAAAAAAATAGCTACAAAAATTCTTCCATTTAAAACATTTTTTCCAGCAGAAGAACATCATCAAAATTATTATAAAAAACATAGTATTAGATATAAATTATATAAAAAATGATCTGGTAGAGAATGATTTATAGAAAATCATTGGGAGAATAGAATTAAACAATTAGAAAAAACTTCTTTTAAAAAATCTAATTCAAATAAAAACTGATACCAAAATTATAGTGAAGACTTAGTAAAAAATGCTTGAGATAAGAATAAAGTTTTGTTTTTTCATGCTGATTGGTGTTCAACATGTAATGCTTT
>WFMP01000089.1 GCA_015489035.1 Candidatus Altimarinota bacterium | reverse complement strand
GTATCTTAGGTAAATAATTCCTTCATCTTGTAGGAAATTTTACGGTATCTATATTTTCAAATTTATCGAAAAATATATAAGAAAATAAATTCAAATTATCAGATCTATTATAAAAATTATCCTTATATTTTGTTTCAACTCAAAATCTTCATCATACAAGTTCTTTTATATTTTCTAAGTATTGTTTTTGACTATTTTTTCTTTCTTTCTCAAGATAATCTTTAAAATTATTCAAATTCTCAAAATAAGGTAAATTATCTAAATCGTCTCATTTTTTTTCTAATAATTCCACAGTTTTATATATTGTATTAAATTCATTATTATGTTTTGTTTTTGGTCATTGTAATGGGTCATAAAAAATAATATATTTGTTCAAAATAGTTTTTAATGTCCTTTTTATATCATCAATATTATTTTCTCATAATTCAAAATTTTCTAAAAATTCTTCTAATATTTCAAACTCATCTTTATACTCATTATCAAATTTTTGTGCCTTTTCATTGTTTTGTAAGTTATCGTCTTTTATAATTTTTCTAAAATCATAATTTATAGCTTTTTTAACTATTAACTCATTTACAACTACTGTACAAATATCTCTATCTGTATATTTATGTTCAGCAAAGCACAAACCATTGTTATATCTACAAAAATCTCATTCACCAAACACTTCAAAAACTAATTCTGGAAAGGTATTCAATATATTTTCTATTTCTGATAATGTTACTTCTCTTGATAAAATTACTTTCGCAATAGGATAATTATCTTTTAAGTATTGTATAGCATCTGTGTTGTAAACTGCCATAATAGTAGAAATATTTAATTGTATTTTTTTTCATTGAATAATATATCATCATTCATAAGTTCATTCAGATATTTCATCTAAATATTCCAAAGTTCACATACTAGAAACTATAAAACCATCTATTCAAGCATCCAAAAAATCTTGTATCATTTTTTTAAATTCTCCTTCTACAACATCTGTATAATACCGATGATTTATATTTCACATAATTTTTTTTCAATATTTATGAACTTCTTTTATTACTTCTTGTAAAGATTCAATATCAGTAATTTGTTCATGTTCAGCAAATCTACCGTTTGGGCTTACTTCGAAACCAAATTTATTATGCCAATAAGGAGGGTTATATCCACAAAAAAATTCTCTTGCTCATTGTTCTACATGTCATTTTATTATTTTTCAAATATCATTTCTTTTTTTTCATCATTTATTAAATCAAAGTCATATAATTGGACTAAACATGATTATTTATTATTAGCAATTTAAATATACAATATGTTAATAATAATTTCACCTAAATCAATATTGATTTTGTGTTCTATTCTATTATATTAGAACAACTATTTTAAATTTTAATTAAGCTAAATGAATCCAATTACAATTATTTTATTAAATCTTATTTATAGACCAATTTTTAACATTATTGCAGTATTATTAGCAATATTTTGATGAAATTTATGAATTGCTATTATTTTATTAACTTTAATTGTAAGATTATTGTTATTAAAACCTACTATGCATGCAAATAATGCACAAAAAGGTATGGTAGATATTCAACCAAGAATGAAGGAAATCCAAGAAAAACATAAAGATAATCCTGAAAAATTAGCTGCAGAAACTATGAAATTATTCAAATGAAATTGAAGTCCTTTGAAAGGATGTGTCATGATGTTTGTCCAAATTCCTGCATTTATTTGATTATTTTATGTTATAAAAGATTTGGCTGAACATAAAGAAAATATACATAATATCTATTCTTTTTTGTATGATTATATTCATATGTGAATGGATCATATAAATCATGTCTTCTTATGAATTGATTTATTTAAACACGGATGAACTCCTAGTCTTATATTGGCAATATTGGCATGAATATTTATGTATATTCAAATAAAGTTAACTACATTAAATAAACCAACTACTCCATCTGTACCATGAGCTTGAATGCCTGGTATGCCAAAAATGCCTGATATGAGTAAAATGATGTGATATATGAATATATTTATGGTAGTGATGATGGCAAGTTTTGTTTATACAATGCCATCTTGAATAGGAATTTATATTATTACATCTACTTTATTCACTGTTGTACAATATAGTATTCAATATAGAGAATTAATTAAAGTTAAAGTTAATTTAGCACTTAGTAAGAAATAAAAATGGAGAAAATTAATAATGAAGAATGTTTTAAAAAATATATAATAATAAAAAGTATAGAAAGAAGGACAAGTCTTAAAATGTATGAGATTTTGTGAGAAAAAGAAGTAATATGTAATGGAAATATTGTAACATTGGAAACACTCAAATATAAAAATTGAACAATTAAAGATAGTTTTAAAAATATTAGAAAATTAAATTAATGAATAATTATTTAAGTTTTATCAAATTATTTTTTAAAGAAAATCAGAAGTATATTATTGCTTCTTTTTTTGTTTTTATTCTATGAATATTATTATATTTACTTGTTCCCAT
>WFMP01000088.1 GCA_015489035.1 Candidatus Altimarinota bacterium | reverse complement strand
TTAATAATATATAAAGATATTATAGATAAAATAATATAAAACTAAAAAAATAAAGATTTATTTATGACCAAAATAACTTCAAAATATAAATTTGATACTAATAATAAATATTTTAAATTTATTGATTTGTTTGCTGGTATTGGTGGTTTTCATCAAGCTATGCATGAATTAGGTGGGGAATGTGTCTTCGCTTCTGAAATAGATGAAAATGCTAGAAAAACCTATGAATATAATTTTAAAAAACATGCACCACACTTATTTGAGAATGGATTATTCAATAAAGATATTAAAACAATTATGCCCCAAGAAATACCTGATTTCGATGTTTTATGTGCTGGATTCCCTTGCCAGCCGTTCAGTCAAGCAGGTAAAAAATATGGTTTTGATGACAACCATAAATCTGAAAGAGGAAATTTATTTTTTGATATAGCAGAAATTATTAAAGTTAAAAAACCACAAGCATTTTTTTTAGAGAATGTTAGAGGGTTGGTAAATCATGATAACGGAAATACATTTAAAACAATTGAACATATACTTACTGAAGAATTAGGTTATTCATTTTATTATCAAATAGTAAAAGCATCTGATTATGGATTACCGCAATTAAGACCCAGAACATTTATGATAGGTTTTAGAGATGAAGATGTATTAAAAGATTTTAATTTTCCTTCAAAAATACCTTTAAAATTTAATATGAGTGATGTATGGGGTGGGGAGTGTAGTAGAGAAATTGGTTTTACTATTCGAATAGGTGGCAGAGGTTCAAAAATTGATGATAGAAGGAATTGGGATGCTTATTTAGTAAATGGAGAAGTTAAAAAACTTTCATTTAAAGAAGCTAAAAAAATGCAAGGTTTTCCGGATAATTATCATTTTCCTGTATCTGCTACACAAGCTATGAAACAATTAGGTAATAGTGTAGCTATTGATGCTGTAAAAGCAGTAGGTAAGAATTTAATATCGTATATGAATAATCTTAATAAAAGAGGTAAACCAATGAAAAAGACGAAAAACAAAGGAGAATGGACTGAACTATTCACTTTTATAAAAATATTGTTAGAACAGAAATTGTTACTATCTGACAAAAATTTAAATTCTACTGGAGATTATTTTAAAATAAATAAAATCACTACAGAAAATTTAGATTTAGAATTTATACCATTAAAGTCTACAAGTATAAAATCTGTAAATCCTATAAAAAATGAAGTAAGTACAATAGATATTAGTAAAGTTATCAATAGGACTTCTATTACCAATATTCTAAATCAAATTAAAGATGGAAGTGGAGCTTTTGAAATAAAAGATTTTGAAATAATACAAACTGCATTAGGATTTAGCATTGTAAAAGGTGGTACAAGTTCTCAAAAAGCTGATATTGTATTAGATATAGAGCATAGTACATTTGTTAAAGAAAATGAGGGTTTTGGTATTAAATCGTACCTAGGAAGTAAACCAACTTTATTAAATGCTTCTGGTAATACAAATTTTATATTTCAAATCAATGGTTTAAGTGACTCTAAAATATCTAATATTAATAAAATTTCTACTCAAACAAAACTCAAAGATAGAATAGAATCTATAATTCAAAATGGTGGGCAATTTAATTATTTAAAAGCTGAAAAAGATACAATGAATTATAATTTAAAAATGGTTGATAGTGTATTGCCTGATATTGTAGGTTATTTATTGCTCGCTTTTTATCGTAATCGGATTTCTAAGCTGACTGATATTGTAGATTACTTATGTGATAAAACTTCTATTTTAATAGATTTAGATATTGATGATAAAAGTATGCTAGAAGCTAAATTAAAAAAATTTCTTGTAGCAATTTTATTAGGATTTTTTGCCGGTAAAAAATGGGATGGTTCATATGAAAGTAATGGAGTAATTATTGTTAAAGAAAATGGGGAGTTAATTGTATTCCATACGACTAATATTGACAGTTTAAAAGATTATCTGTTTGAAAATATTAGATTAGACATTCCTTCATCTTGTAGATATAAGTTTGGTACAATCATTCAAGACAAAGGAAATCATTATTTTAAATTGAATTTGCAGTTATCAACTCCATAGTATCATAGCAATCTGCGACATTAAAGTCATGACAATTTATATTAAAGTCAATATATTTTTTTTTCATGTAGTCAT
This sequence comes from Candidatus Altimarinota bacterium, assembly GCA_015489035.1. GTDB lineage: Bacteria > Patescibacteriota > Gracilibacteria > Absconditabacterales > Absconditicoccaceae > S009-33. Next base: position 1,677 of record WFMP01000088.1, on the reverse strand, counting down.
CCCAAATTTGTTGTACTTTCGCTTCTTTTCCAAATAATGCCAAAAAACAAATAGAATTAAAAAAAAATAGCTATATTATGTTACTTTTTGAAACATCATAAATTATTTGTATTTTTTAAAAAAAACATCAAAATTTCTATGTAAAATATAAGAATTTAAGGATGGGGCAAATGCCGTAAATGAAGTAGTTTTTAAAGGTATTATAGTTACTACGGGTCGCAATGATTTAAATAGGGGTTTTAAATATGGTAATAGAAAATTTAACTATTGACATTATTGTTTATATATGTAATGATAAATTATCACAAGGAGAAAATCATGATTTTTTTTAAATACAAAAGATATCAAGTTGGAAATTACATTAGAAAGTGGAAATATAATAAACTAATGAAACAAATTAGAAGTGGAGTAAAAATTAAAAGAGTCATTATTGAAAAAACTATTAGTGATTACTTTGAAGATATAAAAAACATTTTTTTTAATCATCATAATTTTCCGTACCTCGACAACGAATTATTCGATGCAACAAACAAAGAAATGCAATATCAAGCCTATTCTTCCATACTGTCAAATATAATTAGAATTAAAAAAGATTCTCCCTCGTTAACACTCAATATGTATGAAACATTACTTGGTTCAAAAATAGAACACCACCACACACTACTAGACTTTCTACTTACTCAAAAACAATATGCCTTTACGAAAGATGAGGTAGATATATTAACAAAAATTGATAACCATTCACCGCACACTCGTGATTTTAATCATGAGTTAGGTGGATAATCTTAAATACATATGTTATTAAATAAATTAGTAATAACTGCTATAAATACTTGTTTTTTAAAGAAACTTATATTATAATTATATATGGAAATAATTCGATATTATGTAGTAAACGCACAAAGATTATATAAAAAATTTTAACTACTTTTTCAACTCAAATTTAGTAGTTTTTAATTCTTCTTTTTTTGTAATGCAAAGCTCATCGCCTAAATCTAAATCATACTCATCATAAAGCTTTTTAAGCGGTCTTATCCATCTGATGAACCTAGCATAATCCCCTAAAATAGCCACTTTTATTAAATATTTATTGTATAATTATCCTAAATCAGTACAAGGATATTCAAATGGCACGACATTTTGGAAAACCACTCCAAAAACCTAAAACAATTTCAAATAATCATACCCTCTCTGGTCTTGTAAAACAATATAAAGCAGTTTACAAAGAGATTAAGCAAATGAAACGAGATTTAAAACATAAAGAAACCAATTTAAAAGAGTTGTATAATATCATAAAAGCAGTAGAACCATCATATCAACTTGAAAAAGAGACAGCTATGCCTTATAAAACTAAGCGAAAATGGTTTGAGATAGGGGAATGCAAAAGGCTTTGTATGGATGTTTTAAGAAATAGTGATAAAGATTTAACAATAACTGAAATTTTAGAGGAGATTGTAATTGAAAAAGGTTTTGACCTTTCTTATGAGCCACAAGCCACAATAGATAGTTTTTATAAAACAATTTCAAACTCAATTAGACGATTAAAAGATCAGGAATATATCCAAATAGCAGCTAATGGTCATACCTCTAATCAAAATAGAACCTATAGAATTTTAAAAGAGAATGGACTGTTTTTAAAAAGAGCTAATTAAGCAGCTATAAGTCTCTCTGCTACTC
>WFMP01000087.1 GCA_015489035.1 Candidatus Altimarinota bacterium | reverse complement strand
TTGTTATTTTATTAATCCATTCATTACATTTAATATTTCTTTTGTATCAGGATCATTAATTTTATTAAGATTATTTCAAGAATTTATATTTCAAGTTGTATTAATAATATTTGTATTTCAAGTATTTACATTTTGTTTTATTGAATTTTCTCAAGTTTTAATATTACCAGTAGTATCTGTTTTTGGAGTTGTTTGATTACATCAAGCCAAAATAAATAGAATTCCTGTTAATAACAATATTTTTTTCATTTAATTTTATAAATTAAGTAAATTATTTCTAACACTATAAATTTTTTTTCTTTTCAATTATATTTTTCTTTTCCATACAGCTCGTATAAATGCTATTATCATAGTTATCAAAGAAAACAACATTAATCAATAAACAAAATAAGGATGAGTCTGATAAGGTAAAGTTACATTCATTCCATAAAAAGATGTAATCAAAGTCAAAGGCAATAACAATGTAGAAAATATAGTCAAAATTTTCATCACAGTATTGGTTTTAATATCTACCATTGTTTGAAAAGCATCTTCGATATAAAGAATATTTTCTTCATAAATATCTAAATAATTTGTGATATATTCAATTTTATCCTCTAAATCTTCAAAATATACTTCTATTTCTCATTTAAACATCTTGTTTATGTGCATTTCAATCAATTTTAATACTGCAATTTGAGGTTTAAACATATGTTTCAAAAACATTATATTTCTTTTTTTGATCATTATTTTTTGAACAAGAGAACTAGAACTATTTTTAAATACTATTTTTTCAAGGTTTTTTAAATCTTTTGCATTGTTGTCTAGCACTTTAAACATCTTTTCTAGCATAGATTGAATAAGTTCATACAAAATATATCAAGAAGTAAATCTAAATTTTGCATTATCCTCTACATCTTGCTTTTTATATTTTTCAAACAGCATATCTATATGTCTTGCAGGATGATCTCTAAAAGTAATAATAAAATTTCTTCATAAAAATATATTAAATTCATTTAATTCATAAACTCCTAATGATGCATTATATTTTGGAAATTTAAGTATCAAAAAAATATAATCATCATAATTATCTACTCTAGCTCTCTGGTTATCTTCGAAACAAGCTTCAATATCCAACTCATGAAAATCATAATCTTTCACAATTTCGAAAATCTTTTTTTTATTTAGCCCTACTCCATCTATCCAAGTTATTCATTTTACTTCAAGTTTTCTTATTTTCATTTTTATTTATTTACAAACTAAATTCTTTTTTCTTTACTAAAAACTAATCAAAATATTAAAATTATAAATAAATAAATTCACAAACTTATGGTGAGTAAATCAATGTATGATATGAAATTTAATGATATGTTTACTAATCACTGTTTTTTAATTAAAAAGTTAATTTTTTCAATCAAAGTATTATTTATAAAAAATATAATTAGTAAATTTAAAAATATAGAAACCATCATATAAATACTAATTTCTCATAATAATAATTTAAACTGTTGTAAGAAACTAGCACCATGATAATAAAAAACTTTCAAAGTAGATTTTGAATTATTGTAAATATTGATAGCCAATGATAATAAAAAACTTCACATAAGAGCAAATATAAAATATCTCAAAATATTAAAAACATCTTGGACAACTTTCAATTTATTTTCAGTTTGTCTTTTAAGTTTATCTGTAGTTTCTATGTTAAAATTTTTGTATTTTTTCTCTATTTGGAATAATTCTGCTTTATTTTTTGCTATTCATATGATTTTTATCATTTTCAATTCTCATCATCATAGCTTTTTTATGATTTGTTTTGCTTTTTTATAAGACATTGTAAGTCAAATAATAGGATAATCACTACTCAATGAGCTGATAGTAGCATTATATTTTTTTGTATTTTTGAAACTTAAAAAAGAATTTTTCCCAAAAATTAAATTGATATGAATTCATTTAAGTAAATTAGCATCTATTTTGGGTAAATATCATCAAGCTATTTGACTATTGTATAGATTTAGCATTGTAGGATTTATTCATAGTTTTATGTTATTTCAAGTATTGTTTATTTGTGTAGAAGCAAATATTAGTATATCAGTGTTAAAAATTGAATTAAGAAAATTTATATCAGCCTGAACCGGCATTTTGAAGATATAATTAGCATATATTTGTTTTATATTTTTGTCTTGTTTTAATTTTTGATAAACACTATCTATAGTTTGTCTTTTATACAACAATTTTTTGAAAAAGCTTTCATTTTTCCTTGTTATAAAAAACTTGTTTTCTTGTTTTCCAATACTTGAAGATACAATATTTGTAGTTATATTTTTATAAACAAAATTTAGAAATACAGAAAAAAACATAACAAAAGTCAGCACAAAAATAGTTATAAAAGCCAATAATTTATTGTTTAATATATTTTTTATTATAATTTTTCAAAACATAGAAACTTTTTAATACTAAAATTAATTGCATAATATAGTATTTAGTTTATTTT
>WFMP01000086.1 GCA_015489035.1 Candidatus Altimarinota bacterium | reverse complement strand
ATATACAGGTTTTTATTGTGTTGGTTGTGAAGCTTTTAAAAAAGAAGAAGACTTGATTTTAGTTGATTGAAAAAAGGTTTGTCCTGATCATTTGAAAGAACCAAATCATATAGAAGAAGAAAATTATTTTTTTAAATTGAAAGAGTTTGAATTATTTTTGAAAGATTTGTATAAAAATAATCCTGATTTTGTAGTTCCAAATAGTAGATTTAATGAAGTAAAATCTTTTGTAGAGCAGTGAGTCGAAGATTTTTCTATTTCTAGAGAATGAAAGACTTTTTGAATTAAGTTCCCTTTTGATGAAAATCATACAGTCTATGTTTGGTATGATGCACTTTTTAATTATTACACAATAACTTTGGATGATGAATTAAATGAATTGTGATATTTTGATAACACTTATCATGTAATTTGAAAAGATATAGCAAAATTTCATAGTATTTATCGGCCTGCAATGTTGAAGGCAGTAGATTTGCCTACTCCTAAGAAAATTTTTACAACTTGATTCTTTGTGGTAGATGGACAAAAAATGTCAAAATCTTTGTGAAATGTGATAGAACCATTGAAATTATTAGAAAAATATGGAAGAGATGCTATAGCCTTGTATTTGTTTTATGATATAAAGATAGGTAAAGATGGCGATTTCTCATATTCTAGATTTGAAGATGTTTACAATAATATTTTAATTTGAGGATGGGGAAATTTGGTTTATAGAATTTCAAAATTATCTCAAAAATTTGATGTTAAACAATGAAAATTACATAATGATTTATTGACTGATGAACTGAAACAAAATAAATTATTAAAAGCAATATTTGAAAATAAAATAGAAGATTTGTTAGAAAATATAGTAAATAATGTAGATTATCAAACTTATTTGAAAGACTGGTATGAATTGGTGCAAGCAACAAATAAATTTGTTCAAGATACTGAGGCTTGGAAAGTTATGAAAGAAGATGAAACAAAATGAAAACAAATTTTGGGACAAGCCGTATATTTGATTCACAAAATAAATTTATTGAGTTCGTTTTTCTTGTTTGATGCTTATGAAAAGGTAAATAATATATTTAATTTTAAGAACTTTGATAACTCACAAAACTTTGAATGATTTACTCAAGAGATAAACAAGCAGGAAGTGGAGGTAATAGTAAATCCAGAAATTATTTATAAAAAATTGGAAGAGTAAGTTGAATTTATATTTTAAATTCTTAAAAAAGGATAGACTTATATTTAATAATCTAAATTTGGATAATGTTGTTTGATTTAATTGAAAATTATGATGAAAAGAAGATAGAATATTTGAAAAATTTATGGGAAAAAATCATAGATAAACTTATATTGGAAGATGATAAGAAAAAAATCTTATCTTTTTTGAATAAGTCTTGAATTATCTGAATAGATGAAAAAAATAGAAAAGTTTATATTTGATTAGCAAATGAATTTTTTATTGCTCAAGTTAAGAAAATTTTTCAAAAACAATTAAATAAAATAATTAAACAAATTTATAATCCGAATTTTTCAGTTAATTTTATAGTTTACGATAAATTTCAATCTTGAAGACATCCATTACAATTAAATTTGACTAAATTTTTATGAACAAAGGAAAAAGAAGAAAAAAAAGAATTTAAAAAGAATAAAAATGCATCTTCTCATACTGTTTTGAATGATTTCAGTATAAATAAGTTTGATTATAATTATAGATTTGATACTTTTATTGTGTGAAGAAATAATCAACTTGCATATTCAGCTGCTCATGCTGTTGCAGAAAATTTATGACAAGTTCATAATCCATTATTTATTTATGGAGATGTATGACTTGGGAAAACTCATTTATTACAGGCTATTTGAAATTATATTAAAAAGGATGACCCGTCGAAAACCGTTTTGTATATGCAAACTACAAATATTATTGATGATATTATAGAATCTATAAGAAAAAATAAAGTAACAAGTTTTGTAAAAAAATTTAAAGATATAGATGTAATTATGTTTGATGATATTCAATTTTTAGCTGATAAAGATAGGACTCAAGAGATTTTTCATAATATTTTTAATGATTTTTATACTGCAAAAAAACAAATTATACTTACTTCAGATAGACCACCAAAAGAATTAGTTACTTTGGAAGCTAGACTTAGAAGTAGATTCTCTTGGGGATTTGTTGCTGATATAAAAAAACCAGATTTAGAAACTAAAATTGCAATATTACAAAAAAAACTTATAGAAAAGTGAGAAGAAAATATAGAAAATGAGTATTTAGAGATTATTGCAAAAGCTATTTCTGATAATATTAGAGAATTAGAATGAGCATTGAATTTACTGATTACAAGAAGGAATACTTTTTGAGAACTTACAGAAACAGATGTCTATGATACACTTGAAACTTTAGGTTACAAAAAGAGTAAAATTAATTCAATAAGTGTAGAAACTGCATGAAGACAAAACACAAAATCTAATAAAAATTTTGGAGAGATAGTAGATTATGTAGCTTCTTATTATGATATTGCAGTTGCTGATATAAAATGAAAAAGCAGGAAAAAAGAAGTCTCTCTTGCAAGACAGATGCTTATGACTATATGAAAGAAATATTTTAACTGGACTTTAGAAAAAATAGGAGATCATTTTGGATGAAAAAACCATGCATCGGTATTGTATAGTATAAATACTTTTGAAAGAAACTTAAAAAATGATAAGAAGGTGTATAATGACTACTTGGTAATATTAGATGAGACTATGCTTTCTTAGTGTAGTCTTTTTTATTTTAAAAATAATTCTTTTTCCTTTAATTTATAGAATAATTCATTCACATCTTCTCAAATTAGTTTATAATAACTCATATAGTATTTTGATAGTGCAAAATTACGGTCTTCTATAGGTTCGACACATACTATTTCATCATAAAAAGTTTGTAATTTAGATAATATTTTGTTATTTGAAACAGGTATTGCTAAAATTAATCTACTTGCTCATTGTTCTTTAAGTTGCTTTGCTGCTGCAACTGCACTAAATCATGTATATATTCCATCATCTATTACTATTACTTGTTTTCATTGAAAATCATTATAAAACAATCAATATTTCTCTTTTTCATATTTTGCTTCTTCGTATGTTTGTTTTTCTATGTCTTTTACATCATGTTCAGATAATCCAAGTTTAGCAATTATAGTTTTATTATATAATTTTGTTCATCATTGACTAATTACTCAAAAAGTTGTGTTGTTATATATAAGTTTTTTAACTACAACAAAAGTAGAAGGTATATTTAAATCCTGCGAAACTTGATAAGTTACTGGTAGTCATCATTTTAAGATTCAAACTATTACGGTGTTCGATAAGTCATGTATTTTGTTTCTTATAAAAGTACTTAAGTATTCTCAGGCTTTGTATCTTGTTTCGAAAATCATTGTGTATATTTAAAAGTAAAAAAACACATATTTTCCTGTAGTATATAAATATGTGCTTTTATTTCAATGTATTTTAATCTATTACTAACAATCCATTTACTAAAAATGCAATTGCTTCTTCTTCACTGAATCATTTAATTTTTAAATTATCTATAGATTTTTTTTCTAGAGTTCATACTGAGGCTTCATGTGTAAGTCTTGAAGTTGGATTTATTACTTCTAAACTTGGAGCAGTATTTATAGAACATTCTCACATAGAGATTTCATCACATTCCATATGTCATTTTGTATTATCTCATTTTCATATAAGTTTTCATTGAAATGAATTTGTTCATCATTCATAAGTTACAGTTTTTGAGTTTATAATACCTGAACTTTCTTCTCATTCTAAATATATTTTTATATCTAATTCTGATATATCTTTATCTAAAATCCTATTTTTTGTAATAAATTCAGCTTTTGATCATTTTCATTTACAATATATATCTCATTTTGTGTTTCCATGACCTAAATGTCAAACTGTACTTACATAGTAATTTCTAAAAAATGCATTATCTTCAAGCTCAGCATGAAAAGTATTATAAACTGTCATATATGAATCACTTGCATTATAATTAAATTCATATATTTCTAAACTTGAGCCTTCTTCTAAATAATATTTTTTACCATCTCAATGCATTACGTCATATTCTACACCAAAACAGTATGCAAATAATTTTACTTTTGCATTTTTTCACACATTCCAAGTTGGTTGAACCGCTTGTTTTGTTCATTTTGTATCTAATATAAAACAAAAATGTATAGGATCATCAGATACATAATTTTCAGGAACATTTATAATTGTTCTCATAGCATTTCATTCTATCTTACTTTCCATAGTAATTTGATTTTCTGTCATAGATTTTGAAATATTTCATGCTTCAGAATTATTTTTTACAACAATAACATTACTTCAAGTTCCAAATAATAAATCTTTTAATGGAATTTTTAATTTTTTAGCAACTTTTGCTAACTCTCTTAGAGCTTCCTTTGGCATAGGAGTAGTCGTATTTTTAGTCATTTTTTATATTTAATTATTTTTTAAATTTATACTAAGAATTATTCTTATGTAATTGAAAGAATAGTTATATAAATAGTAAAATCAATATATTTTTATAATCTTGAAAACTTATTTAAAAAACTTACTATGTAAAGTGTTTATTATTTAAAACATTGTTTATGAAAGTTGGTATAGTTGGACTTCCAAATGTATGAAAATCTACATTATTTAATGCACTTACAAAATCTTATTCTGCTGAAGCACAAAATTTTCCTTTTTGTACTATAGAACCAAATGTTGGTATGGTAAATGTAAATGATCCTAGATTGGAAAAAATTAGAGAAGCTGTATGATGACAAAAAGTTTTACCTGCTATTTGTGAGTTTATAGATATTGCTGGTATTGTAAAATGAGCTAGTAAATGAGAGGGTTTGTGAAATAAATTTTTAGCAAACATTAGACAAACTGATGCTATTTTACAAGTTGTAAGAGCCTTTCAAGATAGTGAGATAAATCATGTAAATGGAAAAGTAGATCCAAAAGATGATGTAGAAGTTATAAATTCAGAGTTAATATTATCTGATTTGGAAACAGTTGAAAATAAAATGAAATCTATAGAAAAAAAAGCTAAAATGGATAAAAAACTTATGGGAGTTTATGAAATTTATAATAAAGTTAAAGAAAATTTAGAAAATTGAAAATTAGCTATTACTACAGACTTAAAAGATTCTGAAATAGAACATATAAAAGAATTACATCTATTAACTTACAAACCATTTATTTATGCAGTGAATGTTTCAGAAGACCAATTAAGTTTATCTGAACAAGAATTAAGAGATATTATTTGAATACAGGATAAAAGTATTAAAGTTCTTTCTGTATGTGCAAAACTTGAAGCTGATATGTTAGATTTTGATGATGAAGAAAGAAAGGAATTTTTGGATGATATGTGAATAGATTCTACTTGAGTTGATAATCTTATCAAAACTGCTTATGATGCTTTATGATTACAATATTATTTTACAGCTGGAGAAAAAGAAGTAAGAGCTTGGACTATTAAAAAATGATCTACTGCACCAGAAGCTGCTGGAGTAATTCATACAGATTTTCAAAGATGATTTATCAAGGCTGATGTAGTAAATTGGGAGGATTTAGCAGAAAATAATGGTTGGTCAAAAGCAAGAGAAAATGGTAAAGTAAGACTTGAAGGTAAAGAATATATTGTGCAAGATGGTGATGTTATTTTGTTTAAGTTTAATGTATAAAAATTTATATATTTATGAAAAAATTATGGAAAAATCATATATACCAAAGGCTGATGAAAAACAGTTTTGTGAATGAATAAATTTGTGTACTGTGAGAAAAACAGAAGACGGAATTTCAAAAATATGAGTAAAAGATTTACAATGAAATGTAAAAGAAGAATTACTTGAAGATATTATAAATGCTGATTATTATAACTGAAAGCCAATAGTAAGAGTTTATTCTTCTTGAAATGTTTTTTTAAATAACACAAAAGATAGTGTATATTTAGTTACAACAGATAAATATTGAAAAATACAACATCAATTCACTTGATGAAGTCCATTGGAAGAAGAAAACAAGGAAGTTATATTCAAAGAAAATGGAGTTTATAAATTTGATTTAGAAAAAGTAAGAAACAATGCGAAAATTAGGACAAAAAATAGAACTTCTGTTGAAGTAATAGAAGAATACAACAAAGAACCACTTGTGGATTGGGTTTTAATGGAAAATGAAGAAAATGGTAATATTTACTACAAATTGGTTTGTTTAATGCATTTTATAGTGAAAAAGTATAATGGAGAACTAAAATCTACTTGAAAAGAAAATGTAATTTGATGAGATTGGTACAAAATAGAGGATTTGCCACATACAAAGGATGTTGCACCAAATGCCTATATTGTGAGTAAAAAAGCTTTAGAATTACTTAAATAAAATAAATTTCTATGAAAAAAATAGCTGTTATATGATGAGGATCTTGAGTTTTCAATGTTCTTAAATGA
>WFMP01000085.1 GCA_015489035.1 Candidatus Altimarinota bacterium | reverse complement strand
GTTGATTAAGCTAATATGTAAATCCTTATAAATTATTCACTTGATTAGTTTATCAAATGAATCTAATTTTTAAGGTTTACACAGTTCTTTTTACACTCTCTTAGATTTATTATTTGTTTCTTCTATTTTAAATCCATCTTCTGAAAAATACTCACTCAATTCGGCTAAGTGCATTGAATCTATTGTGTCAAAATATAGTTGAGTATTATATTTTTTTGATACTGCTACTGCTTTTTGATACTCTTTTTTGAGATACTCGAAATACGCTCTATTATCTTTTATTTTATCCATTTTTTGCAACCTTTATAATTATTTTTAACATGCACCAGAGATAAACTCTTGATGTTTGATTAAGTCATTTTTGTTAAGTCAGTTTAATAACTCTTTTTTTAATTTCATCTTTAAAATTTTGAATTTGATATTGACAATCTGATAATTCACCATATTCTTTTTCTTTTATATATTTTTCTATTTTTGCTTCTTGTATTTTTATTTCTTTTTTGAGTTTTTCGATGGTGAAGTTATTTAACGATCTCCTTTTTAATTTTTCTTTATCTACTTTAATTTTAATAAATGTATCAATCTCTTTATCAAGTGCACGATCGACTACAATGTGCAAATCATCATATTTAATATTCTCAATAAAAACAAATTCTCGCGCTTCATCTAGTGATATAGCACTTGTAAAGCCTATAAAGCATACTCTTCCAACATCAAATCCATTTTCTACATCTGAAACTGAACACCTAAAGTATTTTGATTTATTTTTCATTTTTGCTCTTTTATTTGTTTTACTTCTTCTTTTAAGAGTTTAATCTCTAGTGATTTTGCGAAAAATATTTGTAAAAATCTATTTTGCTCTTTTTCTAAATATCTTAAATCTTCATTTTGTGAAATTAAGAGCTGCTTGATTTTTTTTAAATCTTGCCTTGTTATTTCTCGCTCTTCATCTGCTATCATGTTGCGATCGAACTCTTTTTGTATTTCTATTTTCGCTACTCTGACTGCCCTATTGCCTCTTTTTATTCTGTAAGGTTTTTTATTACCTTGTTTGTGTCGTTCTTCTTCAAATTTTTCTTGTATGGTCATTGTCTTTCCTCGATTATTCTTTTCAGTTTTGTTATTATATCACTTATTAAATGATATTAACATAAAGCTTTTTAATCAAGTTTGTATCTTCTATTTCTATCTCATTCAAAAATTTTAAATTTTTATATTTAGTATCGCTTCTTTTTTGCCGTTTTGAGTTATTTTCAATTATTTCAATATCTTCGTTTTGTGATATTAAAATACCTTTTTTTGGTAGTGAAAATTGTTTTAAACTCTTGTCTTTTTTATCATAAAAAATAGCTGTTGCATTTGTTGTGTAGTAGCCTACATAATGGTGTTTGTCATACTTTTCTAAAGTTTTTTTATACTTCTTACTTTCATTTATAAAGCGTGTGTTTTTTGATATTACTGCTGTTTTTATAGTAGTGTTAAATCTTAGTTTTTTTGGTAGATATTTTTCTCTTAAGTTATCTAGATTTTGGTTTTGTGATGCTTCTAACTCTGATATTAGAGCGCTTATTTGTTGCTGTGCTTGAGTATATTTTGTGTATATTTTATAATCTGTATCTATGTCAATATCTTTTAATTCTTCGTAAAAGTTTCTAAATGTCATTTCTATATATCCTATAATATCATTTATTAAGTGATATTATAGCGTACTTTAGATCTAATTTTTTGGTACAAGTATGCGTTGTTTTAATGTGCTGAAACTTAGGAAAAGTCTATAAACAAGGGGAAGGCATAGTAGTATTATAAAATTTTTACATTTTAGATGTAGAAAATTATAATGTCCTCAAAAAAAACAAACCACTTAATACAACATTCTTATTTAAATGATAAAATAAGAACAAGAAAAGAGAGAGATAAAAATGAGTACCAAGAGAAAAAAATAGGGTAACATACAGTGCAGAGTTCAACACAAATATTGTTATAAATTGATTTTCTTTTGTATATAACAATATATAAAATAATTAGGAGATGCTATTATGGGATATCCCTCACCAAACAATATTTATGGAACGATAAAATATGAAAGTGTTGTTTATAACTTGAAAAATAGGCAATTTAGCGAAGAGCAAAATGAAAAGATAAATCAGTTTGTAAAACAAGAAAATATCAAACTTATGCCATTTTTTCCACATATTCCTAAAAATTTATTTACTTGTTATGAAGTAATCGATAGCAAGCTCTATATAACTAAGATAAATTTTAGCGATAAATCATATAAACCAATAGATATATTTGGCGAAGAGGTGGTGGAATGTGATTTTGATATTATTTTAAAAGCAGTTGTAAATACGACAGAATTTATAGTTGATGTAGTTAGTAAAAAATATTATAAACAAGAGATTAAAAATTTCTACTTTAAAAATGGAGTATTGAAAGACATAAAAGATAATATTGAATTTAATACAAATCTAACAAGAAGGTTAAAGGGATATTGGGAAGTTGGAGAAAAACAAGGATATATAGGTATATTTTGGGTTTTAAATAATAAAATATATAGTGCAAAACAGCAGGTAAAAGATTTTCTAAGAGAACAGGATTTAGAAAAAGCAAAGTTCACATTGTCGCCCTATGAAATATGGAACTTTTTAAAAGAAAGATTTGAAGAGCTAAGTGGCTTAAATTCTAAAAAATTGACAAGTGGTGATGTGACATATGATGTAAAAAATGATAAATTCATAATTTCTTCAAATACAAAAATTGATAAAAATTTAGTTATAGATGATTTTGTTTTACAAGACAGTCGACTAGAATTTGATATTGTAGAATAAAACCAAAAAAGTTGAGACATACCCTTAAAGTTGTCATCTTTTATAAGCTATAGCGTAGAGTTAAAAGATGGTGATCGTCTTGTTAAATCTAAAGATGGTAGCCAGACAAATAAAACTAAAGCATTAGCTACTGTAACCCTTAATATCGACCTTGTAGCTAAACAAGAGATAGAAAAGCTTGATGGTTGTTATGTGGTTACTACATCTTTAACAGATACCACAAAAGATACTAAAGAAGATATTCATAAAGCATATAAAACACTT
>WFMP01000084.1 GCA_015489035.1 Candidatus Altimarinota bacterium | reverse complement strand
TTTATATTCTGCTAATGTATCAAGGTCAGAAAAGGTACAAATCCAACCAACTTTTTTGTTTTCAAATTTTTGGTTAGACCAAGTTTGTATCTTTTTAATTAAGGGTTTATTTAAGTTAAATTCCTGTTTTATTTCTTCATTAATTATTTTTCCATCTTCTGTCCAAGGAATTGACCAAGCATCAAAAAATGAATTATTAATACAGGTGCTACAAGTGTGAATTTTTGAAATTTTCATCTCTCCAAATTCTACCTTATTAAGTTTAATTAAATAATATGCTCCTATATAATATTCCATTCAGGTTGGTGGATTCAAGACCTCAACGCAACAAACGTTGATTTCTAATTAATGTTCAAATATACAATTTTTAATACTAATTTCTTTTTTTTGATTAAAAAAATCTGATTGGCAGCACGTGTCGCTGGCCGCTAGGCTCATTTTAAAGTTATTCGATTTTTAAATTAGCAGAATGAAGATAAAAATCGAACAACTTTAAAACGTAAAAATCAAACTCAAATCATTGATATTCTAAAGCTAAAGCTTCTGCTGGTGTTTTGTAATTCAATACTTTACGAGGTCTGTTGTTGAGTTTATTTTGTATTGTTTTGAGTTGTTCTTTACTGATTTTATTAAAGTCTGTCCCTTTAGGGAAAAATCTTCTTATTAATCCATTTGTGTTTTCATTAGTACCACGTTCCCAAGAAGAATATGGATGAGCAAAGTAAACTATCATTCCTGTTTTCTTTGTAAATAACTCGTGTTGAGCCATTTCCATTCCATTGTCGTAGGTCATTGTCTTTTTTAGTTTTTTTGGCAAAGGTTTTAAATCTCTTTCGAATTCAGTAGTCACTGTTTTTGATTTGCGATTTTTTAATTTTGATATGATTACATATCTTGTTTTGCGTTCAACGTTTGTTCCTATGGCACTTTTTTGCCTTTTCCCTATTACTAAATCGCCTTCCCAATGCCCAACTTCTTTTCGATTTTCTATGTGTAAAGGGCGTTGCTCTATACTTATCTGATTTTTAATTCTAGTCTTTCTTTTTGAATATACATTTGCTCGTCTTCTGATGGACTTATGATATGGCAACAGCGCAATTAGTTTTTTATTTAAACTTGCTTGACGATGCGCATAGATATGTTGGTATATGGCTTCGTGGGATATTGTCATTATTGGATCATTAGGATAATCTAATTTTATTCTACCAGAAATTTGTTCTGGTGACCAATGTTTTAATAAACCCTTATAAACATAAATTTGAAGCTTTTTATGTGTTTCTATTTTGTCTAAATTACGCTTATTTAAGTAATCATCTTTAGCACACCAATCTGCTAATTGAGCTTCATACTTATCGCGTTTAGGATCTGTTATAAACTTGTTTATTTCTCGTCCAATTGTAGAACGTGAGCGTTTCAGTTTTTTAGAAATAAAGGATTTTGATTTCTTTTCTTCTAATAAAGTTTGAATAATTACGCGTTCTTCAAAGGATAATCTTTTATACTTTTTTTGCTTCATATGACAAATCTAAATATTTTAGATTTGTTGCGTTAAGTTATTGAATTCAGGGATTTTTTCGGGCATTGTAGGCAACGGTTTGTGTATGAAGCGTTGGGCGTTTTTAAGCACTTCATTTTCGGTTTATTACTTACTTTATTTATATGCACTAACTTTGTTTTAATCACTTATCGCCCAATGATTTATACACTTTGTTGTGTGCAGTTACTGTTTAATATAAATCATATTTTAAAACTATATTTCCAAC
The DNA here is from genome assembly GCA_015489035.1 of Candidatus Altimarinota bacterium. Taxonomy (GTDB): domain Bacteria; phylum Patescibacteriota; class Gracilibacteria; order Absconditabacterales; family Absconditicoccaceae; genus S009-33. The sequence goes on along the minus strand of WFMP01000084.1, from coordinate 2,310 downwards.
AAATCCATCTAATGGTGCGTATAATTCATTAAAGTTTGGATTGCTTATTGAACCACTTACAATGTTTTCATATTTTGTTTGTCTTTCATCTAATATATTTTCAAAATTTATTGCTACCGTAAAATGCCCAAATTCTTTTTGTGCCGATGCACCTAACAACCAATAATTTGGTGTTTTAGTTCCGTTTTCACGATATTGATTTCCAAAATAAAATGCTTCTAATCCAATTTTCCAATGTTCTTCTTCATCTTCATAAGCTAATGTTGTCGTTAATTTATTTTGTGGTGTATATTCCAATATTTTATCTTGGTCGTATGTTTTTGTAGGTTCAAGATAAGTATAATCGATATATAAAATTAATTCGTCTAATGATAGACGTAAATTTGTATTCAATCCTTTGCTTAATAACGAACCATTTGCAGTTTCATATTTTACAATTTGATTATCTAATAAACTTGGATTAGCAATAATTGGATTGTCAATTTTTGTGATAAAAAACGCTTGATTTAAGGTTAAAAATAATTCATCTGCTAATTCAGTTTTAAAGTTAAAATCAAGATTTAAACCCATTGATTTCTCTGTTTTTAAATCGGTAGAAAAAACTACGGATTGATATCTTGTTCGTTCTGCTTCGTTTGTAAAAGGTGTTGGTAATTTGTAGCCAAAACCACCACTTAAACGAGTGAAGAAATTATCCGTTACGTGATACATTGTCGCTAATCTTGGAAGAACAAACAATCCTTTTTTGAAATTATAATCTAAACGAATACCTGGTTCTAAAAAGAATTTATCTGTTATTTCCCAATTGTCTTGTGAGAAAATTCCTACTGTTTTGTAATCATAATTTAATGAAAATGTATTTGGATGTTTTTGATTAAAATCATCCATATTAAAATTTATTCCGCTTACAAATTTGTGTTCATCATTTTCAATATAATACGATAATTCTGAAAATATGGTTTTTTGATCACCTGAAAAGATATTGGTATTTGTTTTTAGGGTTCTATCGAAATTTCCAAAAGATGCTTTTAGTGTAAACACATTACCTTTTTTTGAAGTGTTTACATATTTTAAATTAGAAGTTAATCTTTTTGTTTTATTTTCTTCAAAAAACGAATGATTAGGATCATTATCATCATTAATTGCTTTTAAATCACCACCAATTCTGTTTTCTGTTACGTTGGTAAAACCTATTTCAAATTTGTTATTTTCGTTTAAATCGTAAAACAATTTTGGGGCAATTACGGCTCTGTTATATTCAGGTAAATCTGAAAAACCGTTATTGCTAATGTCTTTTGCTTTTTGTGTGTTTGCACTTGCAATTAATGTTGCTCCAAATTTTCCGTTTCTTCCTGAAAAATAAGTACTTATATCATTTCCGCCTTTATGTGTTTGATTAAGCATTACAGAAAACTCTGGTTTTTCTTTTGGCTTTTTTGAAATTAAATTTACTACACCAGCAATCGCATCAGAACCAAATAATGTAGAAGCCGAACCTTTTATGATTTCCACTTGTTTTAAATCGAGTGGTGGAATTTGTAATAAACTCAATCCTGATGAAAAACCACCATACGATGGAAAACCATCTTTTAATAATTGTGTGTATTTTCCCGGTAATCCTTGAATTCTAAAACTTACATTTCCTGAAATTGCAGAAGTATGTTGTACTTGTATTCCTGATGTTTCACCCAAAAGTTTGGAAATATTTCCCGGATTTATGGCTGTTTCTTCAAGCACTTCTTCATTTCCTAAAACTTCGATTTTTGTTGGTATTTCTTTAATTCTGTTTCTTGTTCTTGTGGAAAATACGGTTACAGTTTCTAATTCAGCATTTTCGGTTAAATAAATTACTATTGGTTGTTTATCTTTTAATGGGAAAGTATAAGTTTTCTCAACACTTTCAAAACCAATATAAGAAAATTCAAATGTTTGTTCTCCATTTGGAATATCATTAAATTGGCAAATTCCATTATCGTCAGAACTTGTTCCGATAGTGGTATTTTTTAAGATGCAGTTTGCACCAAATAAGGTATCATTATCTGCTTTGTCTTTAATGATAAATGTTGCTGTATTTTGTGCTTGAATGCTATTTATTGCAGTAAATAACAATGCGATTAAGAGTATGTTTTGTATTTTCATAATATAATAAATTTACCTGTTTTAATGTTTTTTGCTCCTATATTTATTTGATAAAAGTATATTGTATTTTTATTTAACTCAATATGAACCTTCCGATTAGAAAAAATCTTTTTATGTATAAGGGATTGTCCCATTATATTAGTAATCACTATATTGTAGCTTGTATCTTTA
>WFMP01000083.1 GCA_015489035.1 Candidatus Altimarinota bacterium | reverse complement strand
TTTTATATTTTATGCTTTTACTGGTTTTATATTTAGTTTTATTAAAAAAAAATAATATGTCTTATTCTATAGAAAATTTAAAAACTTATGATAATTGAGTTATGGCTTGTTTAAAAAAAACAACTAAAACTTATGGTTCTACAACTACAGATTATTTAAACTGTCAATTTGTTCCAAATAAAAATTATCCAGATTTAAGTAAAATAAAAATATCAATGACTGGTTCTACTGCTTGGTATAATAATTATAGTGAGTTTGTTCCTAAAAGTGAAAGACTAATGCTTGATATGGTGTTTATTATAGCTTTGTTTTGGTTTTTCTTTGGTATGATAAAGTTTGTGTTTAAAGTTTTATTTAAGTAAAAAATAATAATGAAAAAAATTCTTTTGTTTCTTTCTGTTTTGTTTAGTTTGTTTGTTTCAGTTTCTTATGCTGATAGTGTTGTAAATACTTATACTTGAAATGTTTCTGGTTATGCTAATAGTTTTAAGTTTTGAGATAGTGTTTATTGATTAAAGTTCAATAGTGATGCTGATGTTTCTTTAAGTAATTTTACGAAAAATTGAATTTCTGTTGCTCATATTTGATGAATGCCTACTTGTAGTGATGAGACTAAAACTTCTTTTTTGCCAACAAGTTTTTTTCTTTCTTATTTTTATGCTTGAAAGTTATTTCAAAAATATATTGTTTTTTGACCTTGAATTTCTACTTCACAGCAAGGTTGTTCTAATTGGTGAAAGTATTTTACTATTATTTCTATTTGAAGTAATTGAAGTGTTTTGTCAAAAAGAGTTAAAGATTTTCCTTGAACTGAAAGTAGAACTGCTTATAGTAATAGTAATGAAGTAGCTTATAGTTGATTTAAGTTGTATATTTATAATAAAGCTAAAAATAATAAGAGAATAAGGGGTTTTTATATTAATTTGCTTACTTGATTTTCTTTTTCTAGTTTTAGTTGAGTTGATACAGATTTGCATTGAATAACTTTAAATGATAATACAGTTTTATATCCTGTTTGAAATAAACTTTTAATAAGAAAATATAGTTTTATTGTTTTAAATTCTAGTTGATTTTTAAATTCTTATGATTTAAAAAAGGTTGCTTTGCCTGTTTCTTCTCAAAGATTTATGACTTGAAATAGTTTTGTTTTAAGTGATTTTCCTTATAGTTATGTTTTTCATAATTGAAATTTGACTTATTTAAGTTGATTTGTTTATAAAAATTGAAATAAGATTTATTCTACAAATTATAATAAATCTTTATATAGTGGTTTTGCTTTTGATGGTGGTCTGTTTTATTGAAGTAATATTTTAAGTGGTTGAATTGCTGAAATTGATGAAATATCTAAAAGTAATAAGACTGTTTTAAATACTGTTTTGCCTGTTTCAAATAGTAGTTGAAGTGGTAGTTGATGAAGTGGTAGTTGATGAATTGGTAGTTGATGAAATAGTAATGATGTTGTTTTAAGTTATTTATCTTGATTAAATCAAGTATATTGAAATTATTTTAAAAAAGATGATTTTTATTGATGATATGATTTAATATCTAATTTTTTAAATAGTGAGACTGAAAGTGCTTATAAATTTAGTTATGTTTTATTGAAGAAAATAGTTTATTGAGATAAAAACTCTAAATCAGTTCTTTATAATTATCAGACTAATAATGATAGCAATTATATTTATTGTTCTTTTTGAAAATGTTATTTTAATGGTTTGGAGCTTTGAAGTTGATTTAATACTTCTAATATTACTAATTCTTTTAGTTCTAATAGTAATTATAGGGTTTTGTTTCATATACAGTCTAAACAAATTTGAACTGTAAATCCTCATTTTAATGGTTTTGTTAGGGTTTATGATATTAAAAATAAAAAATATTATGTTTGGACTTGATTAAATGATATTGTTTGATTTTATAATAATTGATGAGTAAATGATTTTCATTTTCTTTATTATGCTGATGTTTTAAGTGGTTGAATTTTGACTTGATTTTTTGAGCCTGCTTGACCTCCTGATTTAGTTTTTAAATTTAATAATATTCCTTTTCCTTATTCTAATAAGTCTTTTTATAGTTGATATGTTTTGAAATCAAATAAATTTATTTCTTCTGGTTGATCCTTTTATTGAAATTTTTTTGCATATTCTTCTACTGGTTCTTGTCCTGTTAAAACTGATTTAGCTAATTTTTATAATGTTGATATTTTTGGTTTTCATCCTTTTAGTAGTTATTCTTGTTTAATTTCTATTCTTGGTTGGTCTGCTATTCCTACAAATGTTATTGGTTTTCAATATTCTTTTACTTGACATAATGTTATTGCAAGTAATGATTGGTGAAAATTAAATGATTATCATTGACCTTGATTTGGTGATATAATTATAATTTTATTTATTTTTAGTTTATTGTTGTTTAATATAATTGGTATGGTGCCTTGATGAGTTGTAAATGATGAGTTTTGAGATAGTCAATTTAAAAAAAATAGATTTAATCCTAAAAGATTTAAAGATATTTCAAAAGAGAATAAATCTAGTTGATGAAGTCTTTCAGATTTTGCTAGTAAAGATTTTGAATAATTTATATTTTAATTAAAAATTTATGTTTAGATTTTGAGTAAAGATTGCAGTTTGAGCTTTTATTTTTGGTATATTTTGACATTATATAAATGATGTTATATATTATCTTGTTTATTCTTTTAAGTTTGTTTGGTCTTGATTTGATTTAATATTTAAAATTCTTTGAGCTTCTCAATTTAGTATAAATGCTTTATATTATGTTTTTGTTGTTCATATTATTTTATTTGTATATTTTAAGATTATTAGAAAGTTTATATATTAAGAAATAAAAAAAAAGTTCTAGTTTTTATGCTTGTTTTGAGCTTTGAAATTCTGATCCTTTTTAAAGAATTTATATATTAAGAAATAAAAAAAAAGTTCTAGTTTTTATGCTTGTTTTG
>WFMP01000082.1 GCA_015489035.1 Candidatus Altimarinota bacterium | reverse complement strand
TGATGAAGTTTTTTGGTTTCATTATTTTTATCATTATCTCTTTGAATACTGTATTTTTTATGAAAAATTAAATGAAAATGAAGAGTCTTTTGAATAGCTGCTTGATTAGTTTTTTTGTCTGTAGATTTTTTCTTACTTATTTTATTGTTACTTCCTACAAAATCTTATAATATATCTATAAAAAGTTATTATAATAAAAAATACAATTATATGAAAATTTATCCTGAATGAAATAAGATAAAATGGAAATACATGTTTATTATGCTAAAAAGGAATGGAAAATGGATGCCTATAAAACTTTCTAACTATAAAAAATGATATAAAATTAGGTTGAAACAAAATGATAAAATATATTTTGCATGAAATAGAGATAATAAATCTTATGCTATTATTTATTTATGGAACGATACTATTTTTAGGATAACTCCTTGAACAAAACTTACTTTAAAAAAGATAACAAAAGATTTAAACAATTTACCTGATAGTAAGACAGATGTTTCTTTAGAACAATGAAATTTATGGTTTCATGTAGTAAGACTAATAAAAGATTCTAAGAGTATGAATATACAAACTTGAACATGACAAACATTGATTATAAGGTGAACATCTTGATTGATAAAAAAAGATATAAACAAGACTTATGCTGTGGATTATTCTCATTATATAGAAGTAAAAAATAATGATAAATCTAAATTACTTAAACCGTGACAGGGAGCAATTATCCAAAATAGACAGATAAAAGTAGTGAATGATTTAAATTTGTTACTAAAAAAAATCTGAATAAATAAAAAAACTTTGAAAGAATTTTCTTCTTTTGATAAAAAAAAGATAGAAGAATTTAATAGGAATTTGGTTAATTATATAAAAAAACAATTTGCAAGTACAGAAACATTTCCCTTATTATCAGTAGCTGAAGAAATTAAATTAAAAATATTTTCAATATGAGATGAGAATTATAGGAATAAGTTAGATAAATTAGTAGATTACCAATATTTGACAGAGCAAGGAGAACAATTTACAAATGCTTTATCGAATAATCCTAATTTATCTTTTATAGCTAGTAATTTATGAAAACAAAAAGTTAAAGTAGAATATTTATACAATCAAGTAAAACAAAATTTACAAAATTCTGATATTTATAAAACATATATTATAAATTTATGAATTGAAGGTAAGATAAAAAATGTTTGAGATTTCTTAAATAAAACTATAAATAATTATTCACAAAATTTTAATAGCTTGAAAAATAAAATATTTAATAAATAAATTTAATTTTAATATTATAAATATGAAAGTTGTAAAGACTGATATAGAAATAGAACAAAATAATGATAAACTTGTAAATAATGAAAGGCCATTGAGTTTGGAAGATTTTATATGACAAGAAGATGTAAAAAATATTTTAAAATCTGCTATTATAAGTTCTATTAAAAGACAGGATAGTTTAGGACATATTTTATTTTCTTGAGATAGTGGTTTTTGAAAAACTACACTTTCTATGATTATATCAAATAATTTATGAAAAAATATAAAAATAGTAACTGCTTATGCTATAGATAAACCTGCTGATATAATTTCTATTTTGAATCAACTTGAAGAATGAGATATTCTTTTTATAGATGAATTGCATAGACTTAAACCTAAAATTGAAGAAATTTTGTATATTGCTATGGAAGACTTTCGTGTAGATATTGTAATGCAAGATGAAACGACATCTATTCCTATCAATAAATTTACACTTATTTGAGCTACAAACAAGCTTGAAAGTTTGTCTGATGCTTTTAAAAATCGTTTTGTTTATAAGTTTCATTTAAAAAGTTATACAGATAAAGAAAAAGAGAAAATTTTAGAAAAATATTTAAAAGAGTTTTGAATAGAATATGAGAAGAATGTAGCAAAAAAACTTGCTAGTAAATCTTTACCCGTTCCAAGAGAGATAAAAAATCTTGCTATAAAAGTAAGAGATTATCTTATTGCATCTTGATTTAAGGAAAGTTCTATGTTTTTAGATGAAGAAATTTATCAAGAATTGTTGAATAATTTGAAGCTTAATGATTATGGATTTTCAGATTTACAAAAAAGATATTTAGAGCTTTTGAAAGATGATCAGATAATTTGACTAAATACGATTGCGAGTATATTGAATGTTTCTGAAAAAGTTATAGAAAAGGATATAGAACCCTTACTTTTAAATGTATGAATAATAGAAAAAACAAAAAAATGAAGAAAATTGCTTAAACTTGATTTAATTTAATAAATCATTATTCTAAAGTTAAATATTTTATTATTATTTTTTGATGAAAATGGATTTAGTTATGCAAATCGCATCAGTTATTCTTACAGTTTGATGAGCAATAATTGTTTTATTATGAATTATAGCAATGTTTTATATTATATGAATATTGTCAAAAATAAATTGTATGATATGAGATATGAAAGAAAAATATGATCTATTTACTGGTTTTATATTTAGGCCTTTTGAAATGGTTAAATATTTTATGAATAAATATAATAAATAATGGATAAGATACAACAAATGCTAGTTAAAATGCTTAAAAGAAATAAGTTTTTTGAAAATATGTCAGATGAACATATATTAAAGTTTTCTGATTTATTTAAATTATGAATGTGTTCTGAAGGTAAAGCTATTATAATAGAATGACATATTCCAGAAAGTATTTATATCCTTAAAAGATGAGTTTTGGTAGCTAAGAAAGCTAATGGCTTGCATTCAGTAGTTCTTTGAGAAGTGAAAGAATGAGAAGTTTTTTGAGAAATGAGTTTCTTTTATAAAAAACCTGCTATGGCTAGTATTGTGTGTAATAGTTCGACTGCTGATTATTGGGAAATATCTAGAAATAATTTTGACTTATTTTTAAATGAAAATCCAGAAGTTAAAACACAGATAATGGAAGTTTTATCTGAAAGAGAAAAGAATAATAAAGAAGTTTTATGATGAAGTTTTAAACCTACTGTAGTTGATAAAGAAAATGATTTAGGAGATATACAAATAAATTTATAATGATTTTATGAACAATAGTTTTTGTATTTTGAATGATATTTGGTTCCTTTATTTCTGTTCTAGTTTATAGAATTAAACATCAGGAGAAAGGAATTTTTTTATGAAGAAGCAAATGTCCGAGCTGTAACCACACTTTAAATTGATTAGATTTGGTTCCTTTTTTTTCTTATTTATTTTTATGATGAAAATGTAGGTATTGTAAAACAAAGATATCTGTAATTTATCCTTTGTTAGAATTAGTAACTTGATTAACTTTCCTTTTTATGAGTTATTTAGTTTTATGAAGTTTAAATTTACAAGTTTGAATAGACAATATAAATTTTTTAATTTATGCTTGTTTAGTTTCTGTTTTTATAGTTGCAGTAGCCTTTTATGATATACTTTTTTATGAAATTTCATATATATTGGTTAGTATTTTATGATTGTTGCTTTTGGTTCCTCAATTTTTATGAATAATTTGAAATTGAAAGTTAGCTTTGGAATTATGATTAATTTGATTTTTATGATTTATGTGAATTATTTATTTACGGTGAAAAATTAGAAAAATAGAATGAATGTGAGGTTGAGATGCAATATGAGCAATTTTGATATGATTTATTACACCAATAATTATAGATTTGTTGCATTTACAAAATTATCCGTCTTGATTAGTATTTTATATTATTTTACTTTTATGATTTTTATTTGCGGGGATTGTTTGAGTTCTTTTCATTTGATTATGAAAACTTAAAGATACAAAATCTATGCTTCCGTTTTTGCCATTTATGTTCTTATGAGTGGTTTTATTTGTTTTTGTTTGAAAATATATTCTTAATTGGATAGTAGGATAACAGAATTTATTTTATAAAAAGGTATTTTATGATATTGGATGGAAAATTAGTAGCTAAACATTTGGATAATTATACTCAAGATAAAATAAATCAAAATAAAGAATATTATGATTGAAAATATGTTTGTTTTTTGTTGTTTTCAGATGATAGAGCTAGTAAAGTTTATGTGAATATGAAGAAGAAAAAGGCAGAGAAATTTGGAATACAAGCAAAAGTTATAGAACAACCAGAATTAACAAGTTCAAAAAAAGTTATATGAATTTTGGATATTTTAAATAATGATGAAGATTGTATTGGTTATTTAATTCAATTACCTTTAAATAAAGAATTACAGCAATATCAATGAGAAATATTAGCACATATAAATCCTAAAAAAGATATAGATGGGTTATGATGAGTTTTGTTTGGATTAAGTCAGATATGAGCTATAAATTTTTTACCTGCTACGGTAAGAGCTATTTTTGAAATATTAAAATTTTATAAAATATGAGTTTGATGAAAAAATATAACTGTGATAGGGCAGAGTAATTTAATTTGAAAACCTACTGCAACAGAATGTATGAAACAGATGTGAACAGTATTTTCTTTTAATTCATTTTCAGATATTGAAGATATTAAAAATTGTGCTAAAAAATCTGATATTATAATTTCTGCAACTTGAAAACTTAAACTTGTAGATCAAAGTTTTTTATCTAAAGAAAAAATGCAAGTGCTTGTGGATGTAGGTTGGGGAGAAATAGATGGAAAAGCTTGTGGAGATTTTGATTTTGAAAATATAGAAACTACAGAACATATGTTTACTCCGGTTCCTTGAGGAGTGTGACCAACGACGGTATCGAGTATTTTTGCGAATTTGGTAGATTTGAAAGATTTTTGAATATAAAAAAAGCCACCTCAAGATAAACAAGGGTAGCAAACTATTAGATTAATTACTCTTCATATTCATTTATTTTCTTTATGTTTCCTTTATTATCAATATATTTTTCTTTGATAATAGTTTTTGTGGATCCTAAAGTTGTAAGAAGAGCAATAATACACAATATAGGATGTCCTAACATCCACAAAATGATACAAAATGTTAATTCTGGCCAAACCAAAATACCGATAAATGTTAATAATACATTTACTTCCATAATAAATCCTTTGTATTATATTACTCTTATTGAGTGATAGTTTTATAATAAAAACTATTTTTAAGTCAAGTTAAAGTTGTGTAAATTCTGCTTCTTTTTCTCAGTCATCTTTTGTTTTTATAATATCCATCTTTACTTTTATATTTCATCAAATATTGTAAATATCTTTCC
>WFMP01000081.1 GCA_015489035.1 Candidatus Altimarinota bacterium | reverse complement strand
TTGCTAATGGATCCTCTGTTTTTGCTCACAAATCCCAAGCAGTAGTTGGACTTGTAGGTCATATAATTAAATCATAATCTTTGAAAATTCTATCATATTCTTGCTTAATTAATGTTCTCACTTTTTGGGCTTGACCATAGTATTTTTCATAAGCACCAGCAGATAAAACATAAGAACCTAGTAAAATCCTTCTTTGAGCTTCTTTACCAAATCATTTTACTCTTGCATTAGCATAGTATGAATAAATATCTTTATAATCAAAAGTATTTTCACCATAACCATATTTGATAGCATCATATCTTGATAAGTTTGTACTTACTTCTGCTGGCATAATAATATAATAAGCTTCAAGTGCATGTTTTAATAAAGACATACTCACTTCCTCCACTTCTGCACCTAATGATTTAATTTTTTCAACTGCTTCTAAAATTTTTTCTTTTACACCTTCTTGAACTCATTCTGCTAGAAATTCCTTTGGAAGAGCTACTTTCAAATCTTTCAAATCTGACTTTGTCAAAGCTTCGTCCCATTTATCAAAATCATTCCTTTTTATACTAGTTGCATCATTTTCATCATAACTAGCCAAAATTTTTGATAAAATTACAGTATCTTCTACTGTTTTTGTAAAAGTTCAAGCTTGATCCAAACTACTTGCCATAGCAACTATACCATATCTTGAATTTGTACCATAAGTTGGTTTAAATCACACTACTCCGCACAAACTAGCTGGTTGCCTAATACTACCACCTGTATCTGTTCATAAAGCTGCAATAGCTAAATCTGCTGCCACAGCTGCTGCAGAACCACCTGAACTACCACCAGGAATTTTTGTTTCATCTACTGGATTTTTTGTAGGTCAAAAATAAGAAGTTTCTGTAGAAGAACCCATTGCAAATTCATCCATATTTGCTTTACCTATCATAACTCAACCTGCTTTCACTAAGTTTTCATAAACTGTTGAAGAATAAGGACAAACATAATTTTCAAGCATTTTACTACCAGCAGAACTAACAAATCATTTTGTAAGATAGTTATCTTTTACGGCAATAGGTGCTCATTTCAAAACTGTATTTTTCAACTCTTCTTCATTAACTTCAAAATCATCAAAATTATTTAATCTTACATAAACATTATATTTATCATTTTTTGCTTTTTGTAAATAATTTTCAAAAATAGCTTTTGGACTTTCTCCAGCTTCGATTTTATTTAAGTATTCTTTCAATGTTAGGTTCATTCAAATTGTTTTTAATATCTAAAAATAATACAAATTATAATACAAAAAAATAAACATTTTTCAACAAAGGGTTTTAAAAAGTTAAAAAATCTATTTTAAAAACATTTGACATATTTTAAGATTTACTTATATATAAAGTATATTTTATTTTTCTAAATAAATTAAAATGAGTAGAAAAATACCAAGAGAAACATATGAAGACAATAGAAATACTCCAAAAGCACAAATTACAAGTTCTAAGACAGACTTGCAAGATGTTATGAAACAAGACATTTCTTTGGATGATATAATAAAATCCTTAAATGAAATAAAATGAGTAGAAATTTGGTGATGAAAAGCAGAAGTTACTGATGGTGATGGTAGAAAAGTTATATGAATAATAAATTCAAATTATGAAAAAATAGATGAAGTTATATTTATGTTAAAACATTTCTTTTCTACTAAAGGTTGAGTAACACAATTTGAAAAATACATAAAAACAAATGAAAAACATGCTCAAGTAAATACAATGTGAAACATAGATATACTATGACTTATAAGAAAAGCAAGTCCAGAAAGTTTATGAATTACAGATGAACAATACAATGAATTAGTAAAATTATTGGAAAAAAATTCTTCTGGTCGGTAAAACAAAGGCAGTTATAAAACTGCTTTTTTTGTTTGTAAAACTCATATTACAAAAGCTAAAAACATTATAATAGACAAAACAAGTAAAATTATTTTTAATTGAAAAAAACTAAAAATAAACAAGAATAAAGCTTCAAATAATCCTAAAATCATAAGAAAAATACTTCTTACAGTAGCTTTTTGTTGAATATCTGTTTTTTCCATAACTAAATGATTCCAAGCTGGCCCATAAAATCAAATTGTAAAACTTATAAAAACAAAACAAATAGACAAAACTAAATTATTATCTACGAAATAATATCAAATAAAATGCAAAATAGAATTTATCAAAATTAAAGCTAAAAATAATTTTTTGTATCCAATTTTATCTGCTATTTTTTGGACTGTAAGATTTCAAATAATTCCTGCTAAAGTAGCAAACCAAATAACATAACTAGATAAAAAATCTTTTACCCCATTTTCTACCAAACTTGGTAAAATTACTTTTGCTAAATATCATAAATCATTTCACAAAATCATTATAAAAAGTAAAACCAAAAGACTTTTATTTGAAAAGAAAAAATTAAATCAAGTTTTTAAAGTTTCTATTTGTTTTTCATAAAATTCTTTAAAAGATTTATATTTATCTACTCTTCAAAATTCTATAAATTTAAAAACAAAAAATACTCAAATACTATAAAAAACTACATCCAAAAAAGCTAAAATTCTATATCCATTTTCAAAATATTTAAGTATAAAATAAATTCAAATTGGAGTAAATAATTTTCAGATATTTTCCAAAGCTATAAGTCTTCAAATTACTTTTCAAAATTGATTTTGCATTCAGCTTGCTTCTAAATCTTCTTGCAATTTTGCATGACCTGTTCCACTCCATAAAGCTTGTCATAAAGCAGAAAAAAACACTGCAATATAAAAAACCATAATATTTGGAAAAATAAAAATCAAAAATATTGAAAAAAGAGAACTTAAAACAGACATTTCCATTACTTTTACTCTTCCTATGGTGTCTCCTATTGTAGAAGTAGGTATTTCAAGCAATGTAGAAATCAAAGTAAAAGTTGCACTTAAAACAACTATATCATGAATTGTTAATCCATAAAATTGATAATAAAGTGTAATAATAGGAGCTAAAAACAAAAATGAACTAAAAAAAGTCCAGATATAATGTATTCTAAGATTATATAATCATTTTTTCTTAAGATTCATAATACTTTAAAACTTATTTATAAATAGGAAACTTTTTACACAATTCTAAAACCTCTTGCCTTAATTCTTCTAATTTTTTTATTAAGTTAGGTTCATTAAATATTTCCATATCTGATTTATCTTCTGGATTACTATTGTATCATTTTACTTCTTGCACAGCTTTTAATGTTTTTGTAAAAATATTTGCAATAACTTTCATCTCTTGTTCTTTCATTCATCTTGTAGTTGCTGCAGGAGTTCAAAGTCTTATTCAACTTGGATCCATAGGTTTTCTTTTATCATAAGGAATCATATTTTTGTTTGTTGAAAGTCATACTATTTCCAATGCTTTCTCTGCTTCTTTACCTGTAACTCACAATGAAGAAAATACATCTACAAGCATAAGATGATTTGTTGTTCATCAGGAAACTATTTCAAATCAATTTAATTTCAATCATTCAGCCAGAGTTTGTGCATTTTTTATAACTTGTTTTGTGTAATTATGAAATTCTGGTTTCAAAGCCTCAGCAAAAGCTACTGCTTTACCAGCAATTAAATTTTCATGAGGTCATCATTGAACACCAGGAAAAACTGCTCTATCTATTTGTTTCGCATACTTTTCTTTACACATAATAATTGCTCATCTTGGACCTCTCAAAGTTTTGTGAGTTGTAGTTGTTACCACATCACAAATTGGTACTGGATTTTCAAGAATTTTTCAGGCTATCAATCAAGCAATATGAGCTATATCAGCCATCAAAATTGCACCTACTTTGTCTGCAATTGTTCTAAATTTTTTCCAATCTACATTTTGACTATAAGCTGAAAATCAAGCTAAGATCATAGCTGGTTTGTGTTTCAAAGCTAATTTTTCTACTTCTTCCATATCTATTTTTCAAGTTTCTTTATCTAAATGATATGGAACAATATCATAAAGTAATCAAGAAAAATTTAATGGATGCCCATGTGATAAATGTCCTCATTGATCCAAACTTAACCCAAGCACAGTATCACCAGGTTTCAATAAACCAAGATAAACTGCTAAATTTGCAGGAGAACCAGAAAGTGGTTGCACATTTACATGTTCCGCATCAAAAAGTTGTTTTGCTCTATCAATAGCTATTTGTTCTATTTTATCTATATACTTTTGTCCTGCATAATATCTTTTTCCTGGATAACCTTCTGAGTATTTATTTGTCAAAATACTTCAAGCTGCTTCCATTACTGCTTTTGAAGTATAATTTTCACTAGCAATTAACTCTATTTCATTTTCTTGCCTTTCTGTTTCTTTTTGAATTAATTCATAAATTACTGAATCTGTCTGATTAAGTTCTGTCATAGATATTTAATTAATAATAAACTCTTATTTTTTACTACTTTGAACAGTTATTTCAAGGATTTATTTATATTATTTATCTTCTAAATAAGATATTATTGCTTAAAATCATCCTCTATCTTCAATCTTTTTTAATTTCATTGATAAAGCCTAATTAATATCAATATTTAAAGATTTTGCTAAAACTAATACAGAAAAAATAACATCTGCAACCTCTAATTTTAAATTATTTTCATCAAAACTATTTAATTTTTCCTTTCTTCATTTTCATAATTTTTTTAAAACTTCAGCTGATAATTCTCAAGTTTCTTCATTTAATTTTACAGTACATAATAA
>WFMP01000080.1 GCA_015489035.1 Candidatus Altimarinota bacterium | reverse complement strand
AGAAAATACAGTTAAATGAGCTAAAGCTAAAGAAAAAATTATATTTATAACACTATTTTGATTACCAGTATTACCAATTTGGTATATATGACCTGTTTTTGTAGATGTATATGAAGTATATTTATATAAAAGAGAATCAAATTGGTACGAGGGTATAATTTACTTAATGCTTGCTTGGGGATTCTCTTTTTTAATTATGTTGATATTCTCTTTATTATTAAAACGAGGAACTTGAAATAGTATTGGTGATTATAAAATTTGTAGATTTTGAAGATGTTAATTTTATAGCATTAACATAATAGTGATGTATATTATTAAAATAGATTTAGAACAAATATTAATAAATGATATTATTATGTAATCTTAAATGAAAAAATAGACTAGGATAACTTCCTAGTTTTTTTATTATAAATTTCTTTTTACACATTTTCCCAAACTGCTTTTTTCTGTCCATCAACTTCTTTAATTTCTGTAAGTTTTACCCTTACTTTATCTCAAATATTGTAATAATCTTTCCAGTTTATTCATTCTGGTAAGTTTATATTTTTTTTATGTAAAAGTCATTCATATCATCAAGCAACTACAAATAATCCATAATTGAATTTTAATTTTACAACTCATTCAAATATATCATCAATATCATTATTTTCCATCTTTCTTATTGTGTTTTTTGTTTTTCATTCTCAATTATTCTTGTTTTTTAACCCTACTAAATCTTGTTGTTCTATTTTATTATTTATAATTCATCATTTATAATTATTTTCTACTTTTCATTTTTGTTTTTCAATATTTTTCTCATTTTGAGTTTTTATACTTTCTCAAATTTCTTTCTCCACGTCTTGTCTTGATTTCGTATATTTAGATTTAGATAGTTGTTTTATCTCTTCGATAAATTTATTATTTTTTATATTTTCATCCAAAATAGGTTGAGTAGCAATTCAAAATACATCTGTAGAAGTTCCATCTATCATTATTTTTGTGTATGCTTTAAATTTCGGAATAGAACTTATATCATTTGCAGTAATTTGATTTTTAAATTGTTTTGACAATATTTCAGCATCTTCATTTCCACTATTAAATACTACCAAATTTCAAATATTCCCAAATATAGCATTTCTTACTTCCTTGTCTATTTGACTAATGTATTGATTTGCAACAGCCAGTGATAATTTATATTTTCTAGCTTCGGATAAAATTACAGAAAATGAATCAGTTGCAAAATTTTGAAATTCATCTATGTAAAGTGTAAATTCTTCTCTTTGATTCATAGGTAAGTTTGCTCTTTTCATAGTTTCTACTTGTATTTGACTTACAATAAATGAACCTATCATAGCAGAATTATCTTCTCAAATAAGTCATTTTGATAAATTTACAAGTAAAATTTTGTTGTTTTGCATTATGTCAGATATGTTGATAGTTGATTTAGTTTGTCAAAAAATATTTCTTATAATTGGAGAAGACACAAATTGTCATACTTTATTCATAATTGGACTTATAGCTTCAGATGCAAATCTTTCTGACCGTTTTGTAAATTCCTTTTCCCAAAAATCTTTGATTACAGGATCTGTAGTTTGTGCTAATACTTCTTTTCTAAAAGTTTTATCTGTAAGCATTTTCATAATATGTAAGAAATTTGCTTGATTATAATCAGACAATGCCAAAAGTGTATTTCTAAAAATATATTCAAGTCTTGGTCCCCAACTATTTCAGTATAATTTCTTAAAAATAGATAAAATAGTAGAAACAGACAAATCTTTGTTATAATTTTCTCATTTTTCAAAAACATTAAATCCAACAGGGTTTTCTATATCTGATACATTGAAATATATCACATCATCCTTTCTATTTTCAGGAATTACTTGCAAGATATTTTCTGCTAAATCTCCATGTGGGTCTATCAAAGCAAGTCCTCTGCCTCTTTCTAAGTCAGACAAAACCATATTTGAAAGTAAAGTAGATTTACCAACTCAAGTTTTTCAGATAATATAAACATGTCTTGCTTTATCTTCTTGCCTAAGTCAAACAATTTGTTTTTCATCCGCCCAATCAACTTTTCACAAAACTGTGATATCTTCATCCTTTTCAGGTAAGTTTGAAGGTGGAGCAAGTCTTTTATATTTAATATATTCTATTCATTTGATATTTTCCTCTTCTGTAGGAACATGAAAAAACTTTGAAAATTCTAAAATTTCAACTGCTGAAAAGACCTCTTCATCTTGTGTGTATAATTCTGTTAAAGTAGC
>WFMP01000079.1 GCA_015489035.1 Candidatus Altimarinota bacterium | reverse complement strand
CTATAATTATTGGTAAATCTTTTTCTGTTATAAATTTTGTAAAGAGTTTCATTTAAAAAGTAATTATTTTATCACTGTCAATTGTCCATTGTGAAAATTCTTTCATATTACTCAGTCTTACACCTTTTATAAATTCTAATTTATCAATTCCACGCGCTTCCGAACAACCTCCACAACTTTTTATTTCAGCACCATTTCTTATAACTATTTTTAACATTCTTTCAATATTATAAAATCCATTTGGTGTTTTTTGATTTGGAAGTCCACAAGTAACAGCATCTGCAAGTAAAAATATTCTAATTTCGACTTTATTTTCGTGTTCTTTTTGTAAGGTTATTGCTAATCTTAAAGCATTATAAGCCTTTTCTGTTCCGTATGGTGCATCATTTATGATGATTAGTATTTTTTGCATTTCTTGAATTTTCAGATTTTATGTATTATACTGATATAGGTTGACCTTTTTTTAAGGTTAATAATTATTTTTCAAGTACCCAAAAGTTATTTCCAAAGAATTTTCCCAGGCCTTTTAAGGGCCGGAAAATTATTTAGAATAACTTTCTAACGTGCTACTGCACGTTAAAAGCACGATGTAAATATATTAAATTAATAATGGTTTTAGTTGTTTTTTATTTTTTTTATACGATTTATAAGGAACTGTAGGGTTTATGTGTACTTCGTTAGGTTTTTTGAGTTCTAAACTTAGATGTGGTCTTAGATTATTGTAAATATATACAGCTTGATCCACCATTTTCTTTGCCAGTTTTCTTGTTTTGATAGTATGCTTTAATCCGTATTCATATTTTAATGTTCTGTTGATACGTTCAGCGATAGCATTTTCGTAAGGGTCGTACTGTTCAGTCATACTCATAATTAGGTTATTTTCTTGAGCAAAGTTTACATATTCTTTGGAACAATATTGAAAACCTCTATCGGAATGATGTATTAATTTTTTATTAGGATATTTTCGATTTTTAATAGCCATTTTAAGAGCATCTACACAAAGAGAAGCTTTCATATGATTATCTATTTTATATCCCATAATTTGCTTAGAATAGGCATCTGTTACAATAGCAAGATAATTATGACCATTATCTGTTTTGATGTAGGTTATATCTGCAACCCAAAGCTGCTCCGGTCTTGTTGGTACTTTGTTAGAAATCAAATTTTTATACTTAAAAAATTGATGTTTAGAATTAGTTGTTATATGGAAGTTTTTTATTTTAGGTACTAATAGATTATTAGCTCTAAGGAAGTCAAAAAATTTATCTCTTCCCATTTTTATATTTAATATTTTCATTTGTTGTTTTAATTCTGAGTGTAATTTAATTCCACCTGTTTGCTGACCTACTTTTTTACGATAGTCTTTAACCAATTGGATTAAAATTTTCTCGTTTACTTCTTTTGTTTTATAAGAGTTAAGCCTTTTATAGTATGCTTGTTTACTTATCCCAAAACATTGAGAAATCCATTTTACTTTAAACGGTCTTTCTTCTTTTTTTCTATTTCTTTTGCTAATGTTTTGGGCAAGGACTTTTTTGATAAACTCACTCCTGTAATAAGTTCCATATCAGCTATGATATCTTGCTGGAAGTCTTTTACAAACTCGAGTTCTTCAATACGTTCCTTCAGCTTTTTGATTTGATCGTTTTTACTCATTGATTTGTTATTTTGAGCAAAAGTAGCATATTTTTTAATCCAATAGTTAATTGATGATCTTGAAATATCATACTTCTTTGCTGCATAGTTAACTGAAATTTGACAATTTTGGATTTGGTCAATGACGAATAATTTGTGTTCAAAAGTATGTTTTTGATACTTAATTTTTGAACAGGTACTAATTTGTGTTTTCATAAGTGACTATTTAAATTGTTTAATTTTTAGTCAACCTATTTCAGGAATTGCCAGTTCGATATATTATGCACAACGGTTTGAATATACGTAGTTGCGGACTTTTTAGCACTTACTCTTGGTCTTTCACTACAGTTTGTTCAAATTTACAAATTTTTGGTTAAGCAACAAAACCGCAATTACGTATATTTTTTGTTCTGCGTAGTTAGTTATAAATATTGCTTTAATAGTTCTTTTAATTCCTTTTTATCAGGTAAATATAATTTGTATTCATTCGTAAAAATCTGTTTGTTATTTTCTGGCAATGTATATTCTACAACAAAATTATCATTTTCTTTACACAATATTATTCCAATTGTTGGATTTTTATCTTTTGTTTTTATATTTTCAACTAAACTAGGGGCATCAAACTGTTTCAGAAATAT
>WFMP01000078.1 GCA_015489035.1 Candidatus Altimarinota bacterium | reverse complement strand
ATTTTATACAAAAGTTTTGGAGACTGAAGAAAATACGTCTAACTTTTTAGATTTCAAAAAAAAACTAGAAAATACCATAAAAGAATTTAATCTACAATTAAAAATATTTCAAGAAAAGATTTCGTTAGAAGAAAAAATTGAAATAAAATGAAATTTACAGATTTTTTATAAGGAAAATTATCTTTCAGTACTAATTTGAGAAAGTTCAAATATTATTTTTAGAAACAATAAACTTGAAGTTGTAATTCCAAATGAAGTAGAGGAAGAAGATAAAATAGATATATTCTCAGAAATTATAGAATGAGAGTTAGAATCAAATGATATAATTATAAGTATATGATGTAATATACACAATTATATGACAAATAATGAAATAAAGGAAATTATCTTAAACAATAATATTAAAGATAATTTAATAAAAATACTATCTGTAAGAATAGATGAGAAAGAAATATGATACATAATCATAGAAAATATTAAATTTGAAAAAATTCTTGTAAATACTCAAAAAGAAAATTATATTAAAAAAGCTAAGGAAAATATTTCGAAATATAAATATCCTATATGAATTATATTATGATTTTCTGTTATATTATTTTTGGTGATATCTATATTTTCTTATATGGGACAAAATAAAAATAAAACTATCAATATTTGATGAGAAATTATTACAAATAATATTGATGGACTAAGAAGACAAATAGATGCTTTTAGTAAACTATCAAATACAAACTCCAAAAATGCAAAACAACAATATAAAAGTATAATGAATGAATTGAATACATATCAAAAGAATAATATACAAGTGCTAGAAATAAAAGAACTAAAGAAGCAAATGGAACAAAATTATTATAGATGATTTCATATAAATATTGTAGGAAAAAATGATTGAATACTTAATACCATATATACCATTAACAAAAAAGAAATTTGAGAATTATCTTGATTGAAACAATTAATAAAAACAAGGAACACATTTAATATTATATGAAATAAGTGAGCTGTACTATGAATTATTGATAATAAGACTAGATGAATATTAGAAAGGATTAACATTCCATCAAATATAAGTACTTGTTCTAAAAATCTATCGGACAACTGAGTATATTGTTATACAACAAATTGAAATATATACAATATATCAAAATATGGATTGCAATCAGTTTCTAATAGTAAAGGTAAATGGAGAAATGATATAATATCACTGTGAACCTATTGAAATAATAAATTGTATACACTTAATAGTAAAAAAGGTATAGAAAGATATGTTCTAAATTGAAGAAATAAATTTTGACCTCCTACAGTATATAACTTCTCAAAAAAAGATAAAAAAAGCTTAGTAGATAGTATATTTTCTGGATCAAAATTTGCTATTGATTGAACATTTCTTATATGGTCTAAAAAATGATTAATACAAGCATGGAGGTGATCATCGATGAATACGATTTTAAGTATAAGAGAAGTAAAATGATGGAGAACATGAATTATAAATAAAAATGAATTTCAATGAAACATAAAAGTAATATCTCATATGAATTCAAAATATGTATATTTATATGATTATAATACTCAGTCATTAACAGTATATTTAACTAGTCCTTATAAGACTAACACAGCATATACTACATCTTACAATTTAATATATAAATTTAAAGTTAAATTTGATATAGCAGGTGAAACTGTGAAAGATGTAATTGTAAAAGAAAATCCATCTACTCAACAGACATATGTCTATATCTTAACAAATAAAAAAATATATAAAATGAATCTAATGCAATTCAGTAACTAATATTTTACAAACTACAAAATAATTTAGATGTATATTTTAATATTATCTATAATAATTTCTATAATAACTTTTTGAATAGGATTGTTATTATTTAAAAAACTAAAAATATTAGATACTCCTTGGAAATATAAAGATTTAAAAAGAAAAACACCTGTACCTAAACTTATAGGTATTTTTTTAATTATATCAGTAATTTTGTCAATTTTACTATTGATACCTAATTATTTAAATAACAAAGAAGTTCAATATTTATTATTTTGAGCTATATTTTTATGAATAATTACAATTATAGATGATATAAAATGAATTTCTGCAAAATATAGATTTTTAATTCAAATATGAGTAAGTATTATATGAATATTATGATGAGCAATTATTTCTCATTTTTCACTTTTTTGACATATTTATAATATTCCATATTGGTTATGATTTATAATATCTTTAATTTGGTTTATTCTTATAATCAATTCTTTTAATTGGTTTGATGGAATTAACTGAATGTGATCCTGAGTAGCCACAATATGATTTATATCTATGGTTTTATTGATTAAATTTGTTATTTTGCATTATTATCAAGTAAGTCCAGAAGAATATAAACACTTAGTAGCATTATTAAATTTATGTATAATAATGAGTTGAGTTAGTTTTGTATCTACAATTATTGAATTCAAACCGTTTGGGTTGCTTAGAGATGTTTGAGTAATGTTTTTATGATATGTATTAGCATATTTGTCATTACTTTCTTGATGAAAAATTGGAATATTAATTGTAGTACTATCTTTAGTTTTGTTTGACTCTTTTTGGGTAATTATAAATCGTATAAAAAATAAAAAAAATCCTATGCAATGAGATTATACACATTTTCATCATAGACTTATGAAACATTGATGGAAAAGAGAAGAAATAAGGATGTTTGTCTGGATATGGTCGTTATTTTTTATGGTAATTATGATTTTACAATGAATAAATAGTTTTAACAAAATCATAATACTTTTTATGGTATTTATACTATTTTTCTGAATACATATATATTTATACTGGATAAAGAAACTTCCTCAGTGAATGTGAGACAGGAATAAGGATTTATAAAAATCTCAAAATTATTATTTTTAAAAATATATTTTGTTCTCTAGTTGTTTATTATCTTAAACTTAATCTAGAGTCTATTTTTATTGTCAAATAATTAAATAAACTAAAAAACTACCTTTTAGATGGTAGTCTACATGATATAATATTTTAAACATTCATCTTATACTCGGGAAGTAGGACTTGAACCTACGACCTCCTGATTCAGAGTCAGGCACTCTACCAGCTAAGCTATTCCCGACCAGGACACATACTTTAAAGATATATGTATCAAGTTATATCTTTATTTATTGGAATTCGTCTTAATGTAACTATATATTTTCAAAGTGCATTCATTTCTTCTACTAACAATCTTCTATGTCTCCAATCTATTTTTTTTACTATAGCTACATGTCATGCATACCGATATATTCCTCCTCCCACTCTTATAACAACTATAGCTCATACTTTTGGAATGTGTCAAACTTTATATCATTTTGCTTTTGCATGAGCATACCAATATCTAGCATTTCCATTCCACAATTTTTTCTGCTTATGTTTATTGATATAAGGAAATTTCTTTATTGCCACAAACCGAGTACATTGTCATCTATAAAATCAATTGTAAACATTAGGTTTATACCAATATTTAGCAATTATATCCATTCATCTATTTGATCATCTATAAGGATAATAACTAATTTGTCTTTTTTTGGGTCTGAATGCATAAGTCTTTTTAGGAAACAGTTTTTTATATTTCTTGGCTGAGATAGGAATAAATATTTCATCTCATTTAGTAAACCATTCATCTGATTTAGTTATACTATTTGCCTCTAAAATATCATTTTCAGAAATTTTATATCTATTTGCCAACTCTTTCAAAGTTTCTCATTTCGATATATAAATAAATCAAGCTTGATCTGTTATAGTCAATCTCTCTCATGGTTTAATAATATTGTTCTTTAATTTATTAACTTTTTTAATATGAGATACAGTAACTCAAAAATTTAATGCAATTTTAGACAAACTA
Organism: Candidatus Altimarinota bacterium; assembly: GCA_015489035.1. Lineage (GTDB taxonomy): Bacteria > Patescibacteriota > Gracilibacteria > Absconditabacterales > Absconditicoccaceae > S009-33. The sequence continues at coordinate 1,836 of WFMP01000078.1, read as the reverse complement.
TCTCAAGGCTGAACGATATAATAAATCAATCAAATTTGATTATCAGGTACATATATATCATTTGGATTTATAGTAGTATTATCTGGAATCTCTTCTTTCAATACACTTACATTATTTTCATAAGCTTTTACAACAGTAGGTTGTGAATATTTTTTAAACTTATAAGAATAAAACATCGAATAAAAAAAACCTGTTATAATAACAAGATTGAGTAATATAGAAATGAAAGATATTTTAGTTTTATATTTAAATTGCATACAATAATATTTTGTATAAAATTCGGAGAGGGAGGGATTCGAACCCTCGGTCCAGTTGCCCGGACGACTGCTTTCAAGGCAGTTAGTTTCAACCACTCACCCACCTCTCCGTAAAGTAAACCACATATTAAGTAATTTACATATTTTTTCAAGTCTTTTTTAAAAATTTTTCATACTTAACTGAGTTTTACCTTTTTCTTTATCTATTCAAATTACTTTTACTTTCACTTTTTGTCAGATTTCAAGATAATCAGCTGGATCTTTTACATAAGCATCTGCGATTTGACTAAGATGTAATAATCCATCATTTTTTAATCCTATATCTACAAAAGCTCAAAACTGAACTATATTTCTTACAATTCATTCTAAAATATCTCATTCTTGCAAATCATCTATACTTACTTTTTTTGTAGCTTTTTTATGAGAAGAATTTTCTCTCACCTCCTTTCAGGCTTGTTTCAAGGCATTTAGTATAAAATTCACTGTTTGAATTGTTGTATCTTTGTATAATTCTACAAGTTTTTCTTTATTTTTTGTAAATATATTTTGTGTAATTTGTTCTACAGTGTTTGGAGTCCTACCAAAAGTTACAGTTTTGTTTCATTCCAAATCAGGATTTAAACTTAAAATAAATCTAGCTAAATCATATTGTTCTGGATGAATATCTGTATTATCTAATAGTTCAGAAGAATTTGGAACTCTCAAAAATCAAATAGCTTGCTCATAAACTTTTTCAGATAATACTTTTTTCAAATCTTCTCTAGAACTATAAGGTCTATTTTTATAAATCTTTTTTGCAGTCCTTGTATCTATTCAAGAAACATTTTTTAACAAATGAATAGAAGCAGTATTTACATTGATTCAAACTTTATTTACTACATCTTCTACTACATATCCAAGTTTTTCTTCCAAAGTTTTTTCAGGCATATCATGTTGATACATACCTACTCAAATACTTCCTACTGGCACCTTTACTAATTCTGATAATGGATCAATATATCTTCTTCAAATACTCACAGTTCATCTATCTGTCAAATCTAAATCTGGAAATTCCTCTTGAGCAACCTTACTTGCAGAATACACACTTGCACCAGATTCATTTACAATATAAATTTCCTTATCTGTAATATCCTGCAATAATTCTACAGTTTCGTTCCCTCAAGTACCATTTCAAACTACAATAATATCTACATCTTTTACATATTTTCACAAAATCTTTTTTGCCAAATCTTCTTTATGTAAATAAATTTTATCAAATTTTTCTGGGTTTCATCATTTATCCAAAATAACCAATTTACATCAAGTTCTGTATCAAGGATCAATTCCTAATATTTTTTTATCATAATTTGGTTTTGTCATCAAAAGTTCAAATAAATTTGATTGAAAAATTTCTATCCCGTCGTCTTGTGCCTTCGAATTTATCATACCAAAAACCTCATTTTCTACAGATTTAGTAAGTTTTTTATATGGAGATACACTAGCATCAAGTTTTTTATCTTCAAATATCTTTTGAAAATTGTATCACAATATTTTTTTTCATTCTTCATAAAATTTAGTTTCAAGTTCTTCATCTATAGGT
>WFMP01000077.1 GCA_015489035.1 Candidatus Altimarinota bacterium | reverse complement strand
AGTCTAGCTGTATAATCTGTACCAAAATTTCTTTGGTTAGTGATGATTGCACCAGAATTATTTTCCAAGTAAACATTAGTAATATGATCTCTAGCTATCATACCGCCTAATGCAACTGTAATTGCTTTTACAGTAACATCTTTACTACCAGCAGTTAAATCAAGTTTTAATACTTGAATGTTGGTACCTGTACCTGGAACATATTGATCTCTTGGTGTAGCAGGATCTAATGCGACAACTAATTGATCTTTACCTTTATTAGCAGCAGGTGTAGTAGTTGTACTAGTACCTGTTGTTGTAGCAGCAGGTGTTGTAGTTGTACTAGTACCTGTTGTTGTAGCAGCAGGTGTTGTAGTTGTACTAGTACCTGTTGTTGTAGCAGCAGGTGTTGTAGTTGTATCACCACCTAAAATACCACTTAAAATACTACCTATATTACTATTATCTGCACTATTATTTGTAGCAGGTGTAGTTGTAGTACTTGTATTAGCAAAATCCTTTGCTCATCTTTGGAACAACATAGCTAATTCTATTCTTGAAACAGGTCTAACTGTAGCAGCTAAACTAGGTGCCTTTGTTATACCATCAGCTTTTAATATATTGAAAGCTTCAACGGGTTGAATAGAAGGATTATGTTTAACTATCCTTGCTAAAACTGTTAAGAATTGTAATTTTGTCAAATTAGCTTTTGGTAAGAATTTACCATTTACACCGTGTAAAATACCCATTTGACAAGATTCTATAATATAAGGAACAAATACAGAATTTGCTTTACTTATATCAGAGAAGTTACAAACTTTTGTTGTGTCTGCTTTCATACCAAACTCTTTTTTAGCAAATGCTACGAAGAATTTTGAAGCAGCTCATCTTTTAACTGTACCCATAGGCATATATGAAGCAACTGAACTAGCTACTGAAGATAAACCTTGAGTTTTCATAAAATTTACAGCATTTGCCCATACTTGATTAGGAGCAACTGTAGTTGCTGCAAAAGCCATACCAGACAATGCTTGAGTAGCTATAACTGCAACTGCAGTACTACCAGCAATAATTTTCTTTATATCCATAGTTTTCTTTTAAAATAAGAAATAAATAATTTGTTTTCTAAAACCTGGTGTTGGTCCCAACACTCTATGGTAATGTAAGATATTAATTTTTCTACCAATTTCAAGTAGAAGTTATTTACATTATATTAACATAACAACCTAATGTAAATCTATCTCACAAATACCCTACCTCCACAATTACGATTAAAATATTAAAATGTTACAAAAAAAATCCAAGTCCGGACTTCTTTAGAGGATCCAAACTTAAAACATTTGAAATAAAAATCAATATTAGTAGTATATATGTTAATTTATTATATATAATAAAATATTATGCTAAAAAAAATAATACTATCTATGTGAGTAATATCATTATTTGGAGTTTCTTTTTGAATATCACAAAATAAACTAAATTATCTTAAAAGTTTAAACATATCAATAAATAAAAATATACTAAGCAAGCAACAAATATCTAGATATGAGGCTGCAAGATATCTTAATTATGCTCAATGTTTCAATTGTCTAAATCCTTCACAAAAAATAAAAGAAAAATTTAATTATTGATGGCTCTCGAATTTTAGAAAACAGGCTAACTTTTATTTGAATGATATAAATCCTAAAAATAAATATTATTATTGTGTAGCATCATTAGCTAATTCAAATTATATACATGGTTATCCCAAAACAGATCCTATTTGCGGTTGAGATTTTTGCTGATCAAATAGTTTATCATATGGAGAACTATTACAAATAGTAGTCAACATTATATCTAATAAAATATTACACAAATATAATATAGACAATGTAGACAATTTTTACTCAAATATGATGTCTATAAAATGAACAGCAGCAGCTACTAGTATGAATATAACAAAAAATAGCTATAAGATAGTTGATAAAATTAAAAATAGTTGATTAAACTCTTATCAAATACAAAATTTTGATGAATTCTACTTATATGAAAAATATTGTAATCTATTCCCTCAAGGATGTTCTTTCAAAGAATTTTGAAATATAAAAAAATGAAATTATATGTTGAGTATCATAAATATTTTGTATAGAGAAAATCTACTAACCTACAAAGAGGCTATAAATACTCATCCTCAAAAGCTAATTTCTTGAGAGGAACTTATACAATGGTTATATAAAGTAAAAAGAATAAATGCTTGTAAAATAAATAATAATACAAAAAAAAATATTGCCAAAAAAATAAATGATATAATATGAATAGAAATGGTATGTTATCCATTGAAATGAGATGCACCATTAGATACAAAATGTAAAGCAAAAACAAAATGACCTGTAAAAAAAATAGTTTGGACATATAATGGACAAATCATATGACAATGAGAAGAAATTTCTCACCAATTCGAAACTAAATGATATAAAAAAATAACAGCTACCGCAATAGCCAAAGATAATAGTATGGCCACTGCAAACTCTTTCTTTAAAATTTGAGAAAAAAAAAATAGATATTGATACCATATTTGACTACAAATCACTCCGAGTCCTTCTTCTTGACCTGAATGAACTAAAGTTACTTTCTATTCTGAAATTAAATGAAATCCTGACTATATTCTTTGGAACTTCGGTGATGGAAGTAAATATAAAAAAAAACCGTGAATTAATCCTATCAAGACCTATCCTAAAGTATGAAACTATACTGTAACCGCCAAAGCTTACAAAAACTGAAAAGTGAATGCTACTAGTTCTACTATCATAAAAATTTACAAAAAATTAAACAAATCTAATCTTCCTACCTCTTATTTGAAAAGCAACCCTTCAATTTGATATCCTAATCAAAACATTAATTTTACTCTTAATACTAAAAATATTAACACTTCTCAAGTAAGTAAAGTAATCTGGAATTTCGGTGATGGCAAAATTAAAACCACCTCTACTTTGTCTACTTCCCATTCTTTTACTGCTCCTTGAGCTTATCCCATCTCTTCTACTATTTATCTTAATAATGGTACTATTATTCCTAATTCTATCACTCAAAAAATTATTTCTGATAATAATAAATATTGAGCAGTTATAACTGCCAATACATTAGAACAAAATACTTGACAACCTATTATATTTAAAATAATACCAAAATGATTTAAAAGAACAGATATTCAAAATATTACTTGGTTATATTGAGATGGTGCTAGACAAGATACAGATAGTCTAAATTCAACTCACATATACTATGAATCTAATAAATATCCTGTAGATGCGATTATAAAATTAAATAACTGAAATATTATTTATACAAGTATGACCGAAGCTATCATTTGAAAAAAAAACTATATTTGACTACAAATAACTCCAAGTACTTCTTCTTGATCTAGATATAATGTAATCAATAAGATACCAACAAATATAGAGAATAATTTTACATTCACAGTAGATAATTGTAATAGCTGTCCATGCCATTTTGCGAGCTATGAAACAGCTTTTCTACCTTGAATGAAAATACAAGCATTGCTTGTAAATCCGTTTAATCCATCGCAAATATATAAAGTTTCAAAAATGAAAATAGTTAAATAAGTCCGAACTTAAAATTATACAACCTTAATATCAAGTATTTCATCAAAATTCATATCTTTAAGTTTTAGATTTATATGGTCTAGAACTTTTTTTTTCTGTAAAAATATAACACTCTTAAAAGATGAATTAGTTAGTTTTACTACATAAATATTGTTTTCTATTTTTCAATGAACTTCCATAGACATCTTAAAATTATCCTTACAAAAAGTATTAAAAATAGAATTAACAAAAGCTCATCTTCAAACTCCATTTATACCTTTAGCTGTCAAACGAGAGGAAAATATTTTTTTGAAATCCTTCATTTTTATAATTTAAAGAAATAAACATATTTATCACCAAACAACCGAGATACATAAAATATCCACTTCATAATTTCCACACTAATCCAAACTAAAATATGAGTTAGAGTAGTAGACAAATTGGACACAAGCAGAATAATAATATTGTCCAGCATAACAACAGGAACAATCGGTACTACAAAGATACTTGACAAGAAAGATAAGACATTGACTTGTCAGGTAAAAAGAATAATTGCAGGGGATACAGCTATCGTGGCACCCAAAGTTGGGAGAACATAATTATTGAAAAAATATACTAATCAGTT
>WFMP01000076.1 GCA_015489035.1 Candidatus Altimarinota bacterium | reverse complement strand
TTTAATGCTTGACATCCTCCATCATTATAGTGGTGTAACCACTTATAATAGGTAGCTGTGTTTATGAGCATTTTATCTACAATTGTTTTATATGAATTTCCTTCTCTTGCTAATAAAATAGTTCTCAGTCTCAGTTGATATCGTCCATCAACACTCTCTCGTATCTCTTTTTTTAACTCTTTGATTGTTTCATGTTCTTTTATTTTTATTGCCATAAATTTGTACTAGCAAATATTGATCCAGTTTTATTATTATTCAATTGGGATTGGTATAACTGCTTATGATTTGGCAACTAATGATGAAATCAAAAAGATGATATCTAACACTAAAAATCATGATCCTCAAAAATTAGTCAAATTACTCTCTAACTTTACTATTGATAGACCTATGAAATACACAACACACGGATGGGATTTTGGAAAATTATCTAATATTTCATATCGAAACTTTGATGCTTTTATGGATGTGGTAAAAAAACAATGGAAAGACATGACGACTGATCTGAAAAGATTATCGCCAAACCTTTATAAAAAGATTAATTGTTTTACTTTAGAGGAAAATCCATCTGCTGATTACAGCTGGCGTAGCCAAGCTGATATAAATATAGGGTGGTCATCTTTAGACGGTCTAAAAGAGTGGTGTGATGCTGGGAATGATCCATTTAAATTTAAACTCAAAAAAAGATTTAGAGTAGATGATAAAACCATCAACACTTTTGGCAAAGTGATCGATCTATTTAAGCAAGAGATCGAGATGAGAGAAGGCTCTAAGACTCTAGTTAATATTTTTCATAAAATAAAAAAAGAGTTTGAATCAACACTAACTATAAATTATGATTCTGATAAATTAAATAAACAATTTTATTCAGATGTGCAGAGTGTCGCAGAGGCTTTAAGAGCTGTATTTAAACAGATCCAAAAGATAGCGGAAGAAAATAAAGAGCTTAATCAAGTAGAAATTGCACTTAGCTATCCTGACAGTGGATATTATGAATTGAAAATTTTACATAAAAAATCGTTCTCTCAAAAAGATCCAAAAGAGCTTTTAGAGGAAGTCAAAAATGGTGATTTTGCAGAGTTGAAGAATAAAATGGAAAACCTTTGTGACTGGAGTGTTGAAAATAGAACTCATTGCATCAACTATTTGAAAAGTAATAATGTCAAAGATGTTGAAGAATTGGATACTCAAGTAGAGGGATTTACTCATATTTTGCGGTTTTATAAATAAGAAGTTACTCTATTGTAATTTATATGGTATAATTTACCATATAAAAAGGAGTACATTATGGCAAGTATAAATTCTACTGTTGAAAAAGTTACCTTCAATATGCCAAAAGATCTAAAACAGGACTTGGTAAGGTTGAAAAATGAGATGCAAGTCTCTTTAAATACTATCTATAAAAATGCTCTTATTGAATATGTAAAAAAACAGGAGCTAAAAAAATGGGAGCAAGGTGCCATAAAAGCCTCTAAAAACAAAGAATACATTGCTCAAAGTAAAGCTTTAGCAGAGAGTGGAGTTGAAATTTATGAGTATTAATCAGGGTGAGATATGGCTTGTTAATTTTGATCCCAGTATCGGCTCTGAGATACAAAAAGCTCGACCTGCTGTTATAATCAACGATGATATGCTTGGAAGATTTGGACTTAGAATCATAGTTCCCATAACGGGATGGAAAGATTACTATAAAGATTTCCCTTGGATAATACAAATAGAACCAAATAGTGCTAATGGACTTGCCAAAACATCGGGCATAGAGTGTTTTCAAGTAAAAAGCTTTTCACAAGAGAGATTTATCAAGCAGATTGGAGTTATAGATCAAGATACAGTAAAAACTATCCACCAAACTGTCCTTAAAACTTTTAATCCATTGTATGAAATAGGAAAATAGATGAAAAAAATAGCTTTAGTAGAAGATAGAACGAAGAGGCAGGAACTGTTTATGGAAGCTACCAAGATAGACTTGGATGCCTATTCAGATGTTTTAGATAATATCATAGAAGATGATTATAGAGATTTTAAAGATACTATCTTAAAAGATGATTCCGCACTGGATAAATATGATATGATCATCTCTCACAAATCTGCTTATGAAGATAATAACTCTCAAGTATTGGCAATCATAGAAAAACATTGTGAAAACTCTGGCAAGCCACTTGTCTATTTTTCTGGTGGTATTTCAGCAAACCTCTATAGACATAATAGTTTTGATAAACTCATTTTAAATTCAAAAACCTTCTACAGTCAAAACCTAAAATTATTTTTAGAAGCTGCAAAAGTGGACAAAG
>WFMP01000075.1 GCA_015489035.1 Candidatus Altimarinota bacterium | reverse complement strand
TATTAAAGTTATAATTACAATAATGTTATAATTTTTATTTTCAATTGAATAAATGAACAAAAACAATATTTTTAAACTAATTTAATCCTAAAATAAAAATATGTTATTTATCTGAGATTTGCATTTAAAAACTGATAAAAAAGAAGAAATATTTTCAAAATTAACTGATATTTTGGATAATACAGAGTCAAAAGATATAGTTTTTTTGTGAGATTATATTTATCATTCTGCTTACAATCCAAAGATTTTGTGAGATTTTTTTGATTTGTGTTTAGATTATTCAAAAAATTGAAAAAATATCTATATTTTGGCTGGAAATCATGATTATGTAAAATGACATTTTGTATTTGCAGAAGCTGAAAAACTTACAAATATTACGGATGGACCTTTGCATATTATTTCTCAACCTCAAATTCAAATTATTTATAATAAGAAAGTTTTATTTTTTCCATTTTATACAAGAATTGCAGAAGAAGAGGAATTTATCCAGATAGATAAAAAAATAAAATCTTTAAAAAATCATAAGCAAAAGGACTTATTGTTAAATTTGTTTGTAGTTGCTTATCAAAATTGGAAAGAGGATGAGAAAAATTTAAAAATTTCTTGAACTATAAATCTTGATTTGGTTAAGTTTATTTTGGAAAATGAAGATATAGATATTTTTGTGCATCATTTTTATACTGTAAATACTGCTTTTCCATGACAGTTTGCAAAATTTAGTTTCAAAAATATAGCTTTATCTGATCAAATATTTAAAGCTGATTTTCAAATAATTTCAGGACATTTACATAAAAGTTTTAGACATAAAAATTATACTTGTGTGGGTAGTTTCTGGAATACTTCACCATTGGAGGAAAATGATACAAAAGTAGTTTTTACATATCCTGACAAATTTCAACAGGTTGTGATAAACCCTTACATTAGTTTTGAAATAAAAGATAATAAACAGATAGAAACTACAGAATTAAAAAATAAATGGGAAGATGTCGAAGCTGAGGCAGAGGAGTTATTAAATACAAAAATTTTAAAAGATAAATTTGATTTAAAAAAAGTTGAATTAGTGTTAAAATCTAAGGATTTTGTGAATGTGGAAGAAATAGTTTCTCCAGAATTATTAAATAAAATTAAAAATGTAAAATATAGACAAATTACAGGAAAAACTATTTGAAACATCATAAATGAATTAGAAATCAATCATGAAAAATTAGGCTATAGTTTTGAGAGTTGGAAACAGTTATCAAAAGATTTTATCGAAAAAAAATATCCTGAGAAAAAGTCAGAATACTTTAAAATTTTGGAGGATTTAGATTTGATGTAGTTTTAAAACTTGTCATCATATCCTGTAAATATAACAGGTATTTTTTCATCATATTTAATATTTTTAAAATTTATCCAACTACTCAATCATCTTAGTCTGAAACATCAATGAGATTGAGGGTTGCCATCTACTATTTTACCCCGATGTATAAAAATTCATCAATCAAGATATACTGCAAATGGCATTGGATATCCATTAAAGGCCTTGCTTCTTTTTGCAAAATATTTTCATTGAGTATCAAATTTCCACAAAGGAGTTTCATTTTTTCATTTTCAAGGAGATGTAAGGGCAGCAACTTTTAATTCTTTATTTTTATATAGTAGATATACAAATTTATTATGCAATTTATCACTTTTGAAAATGTAGATAATATCTGACTTGTTTTTGGATATTTTATCAAAATAATGATACTTTTTTAGAAAATATTCTAAACTATAATTATTATCCAATACATCATTTATTATATTTAGATTAAAATATTCTTTATTTTCTAAATTTACTTTAGCATTTTTGCTCTCTAATACTCGATTTTTAAAATAATTTATGTTATATCACTTTTTTAATTCCTGAAAAAAAGCTTTTTCACTAAAAGAATTTATTAATTCTGCATTTGCATTATTTACAAGTAAATTTAGAGCTAGAGCTCATTTTAAAATATTCTTTCAAATTTTTATTTTTTCCATATTCAATATATTTAATTTGTTCATAAAAAAGTACCTGGATGAACATTATTTTAAATATAATATAGATTTTGTCAAAAAAATATTTTATTTTCAAAAATTTTGTGTTTTAATTGTAGAGGAATACCATTCTATAGCTTTTTGGAATTGTTCTATTGTAAAATCGGGACAGTATAAATCTGAAAAATATAATTGTGCATATCATATCCACCAAAGCATAAATCAAGAAAGTCTTTTGGCTAATTTTTGTTTTGTTCTAATTACTAATTCAACAGGTGGTAATCAGCCAAAATCTAAGTATTTTTCTAAATTTTCTTTTGTAGCTTTTTCTTGGTTATCACATAGTTTTTGTATTCATCTTAATAATTCATCTTGTCCACCGTAGTTTATTGCTAAAACTAAAGTTTTTCAAGAATTAACTTTAAGTTCTTCTTCTTTTTGATTTAAAAAATCTATTAAATGGTCCGGCAATCTATCTTTGTTTCACGCAACTTTAAAATTAACTTTTTTTTCTTTTAAGAAGTCAAATAAGTCTTGTGGTATTTTTTTGTAAAGTTCGAAAAGATAATCTAATTCTTTTTCTGATCTATTTGTTAAATTTTCTGTAGATAATCACCATATTGTAAATACTTCTATAGGAGTTGATGAAAATATATATTGTGTAATTTCTATAGCTTTGTTAAATCACTCTAAATGACCTACAAAAGACATAAATCATTTTTCTTTTGCCCAAGTCCTGTTCCCATCTGGTATTAGTGCAACATGTTTTGGATAATTCATATTATACTGTTCATTTATCTAAAATTTTGTTTAATATATCAATATTTGTTTTGTAATCAACTCTTAAAGAACCTATTATTCAAATCACGGCTTGTCTTCATTCAAATTCTATTTTTATAAACATAATTGCTATATTTACTCATTGATATTGTATAAAATTGTAATTTATTTTTCATTCTTCTATTTCTTTTTTGTCTAAGTATGTAATTATTTCCTTATTTTCTATAAATTCCATTAGAGAAATAATCTTTTCCATATCATTATTTACTTTTTTTAATAATTTTGAAACTCAAAGATAATAAATATCAGCTTCATCAGTATAATATCCAAATGCAATTCCATCAATTACCTCTCATAACATATCCATAAATCACCTTAAATTATGTCATTGATTTATTTTTGCTAAATTTTTTGGTTTTTTATCAGTTGATAATAAATTTGCCACATACAAATTTACTCATTCTTGAGTTGGTATTCTTCAGGCAGAATTGTATGGTTGGGAAACTAATCATTTTTTTTCTAAACTATTTAAATGTTTTCTTATAGTGGATGGAGCAATATCTATATTTTCTGCTTCAAATAAAAATTTAGAACCCACTGGAGATCCATATTTTATAAAATATTCTATTACAGCTTCCAAAAGTGTTCATTCAGAATCTTTTTTCATAATAATATAATTCTTGAAAAAGTAAATCATCTATAAAATACTATATTTTAGTTAAAAATCAAGATAAATAAAGAATATATAAATTTAGGATGGATTTGTAATAATTTAATAAAAGTTAATTGGTGAATTATTGATTTTTGACAAATTTTGTAAAATATATATAGTATATTTAAGTGTTTTATAAAATAAAATAATACCTAATGTGAGAAGTATTTGATAATACAGATTCTTTGTCTGCAAAACATTTTCAAAGAAAAATAGAAGTAAATTATATTCCTGAAAAAGTAAAAAAATCTACAGTATTAGAAACAGAATGAAATACTATTATTGTAGAATCAAAGACTAATATGGAAGATGTGAAACTTGATATTCTAGACATTTTAGGATGTACTGATTTGAAGAATGTCTTAATTGAAGAACCATGAAGAAATATATATAGATTAAACAAAAATATATCACAACATTTATTATCAACAATAAGTAATAAATTTTGAAAAGAAGAAAAAAGATATATTATAAAACTAGAAATAAAAAATATTTTAAAAACTAATTATGAAATGACTGATAATATAATAATTCTTTTTAGAAATAAACAGATTTTTATTATAGATATTTGAAAAAAACTAAAAAATATATAATATCAAACAGTGTAGTAAATTTATGATATAAATTGTTGTTTTAAATTTATTTGAGAGTAATATAGATCCCAAAAATAAGTTAAGAATGACAAAGTATATTTTATTTAAAATTATTATTTTTTATGTTAAAACTTGAGGATATTGTCAGAATTTTTTTAAAAATTACATTATGATGGCTAGTTATAGTTTTTGTGATATTTTTTAATGTAAAAGAAGTTTGAATACCTCATCATTCGATCGGTAATCTAGTAGTTAGTCAAAAAAAATCTCATATCAAATCTGTTCAAATCAGAGACAATAAAAGACAGGACATTCTTATAAAAAAACAAAAAATAATTTCAGAAAAGATTAAACAACAATTTTTAAATAAATTAGTTGATGATGCACTATTACAGGTTCATTGAGCATGAATTAAAACACAAACATTAAATGAATTATGTGAATATTATAAGAAATATTGTTCAATTATTGATATTTCAAAAGATGAATTTAATTTAACACAACAGACTTATTATACTGCTATAGTTATTTATCTGTTGAGATATATAAATGTAAGTTTTCCTGATTTATTACAAAGATTATATTATGTTAAAATTCAAAAAAGTAAAACTGGTAGAAGATGATATGCTGGTCATCATAGTTTGGTATTAAATTTAAAGAATTGAATGACATATGAAGAATTTTTGGAGGTGACAACCCATGAATTAGGGCATATAGTCGATTTATGATTAATAACTTGAAAATCACATATAAAAAGTTCTAAATATACAGAATTTTGAAAAAAAGTTTTTGCAATAGATGATAAATCTTTAGTTTTCTATAGATTGTCTTGGAAGTCGGAGAAAGTTAAGAAACCGTATAGTTATGCCAAAGATTTTGTATCTTGATATTGATTAACGGATACTTTTGAAGATTTTGCAGAATGTTTCAATATGTATGTAAATCATAATGCAGTTTTTAGAAAAATGACTAAGGAAAGTAATATTTTGAGAAAAAAATATTTATTCATAAATAATATTATGCATTGAAGATATTTACAATCTGATAGTAAATTTAAATATAGAGTTTGATTTAGGCCACGGGATACGACAGATTTTTCGAATTAAAAAAATAATATTGAAAAATGTTTATTATAGATTATTATCAACCTTGCAAACTGATGAAGTTGAAATCTTCAGATTATAATTCCTTAACACTTATTTATAAATGAGGGCATCATAGGAGATTGTATTATTTCCTTGGCTTATCAACCTTTAAGTCTCAGGAGGCTTATTATTACGTGAAGAAATCTCTTTGTCGGTTTTATTTTTATAAAATAATAACATTAAAATAATGGTATCATTAGCAGAACAAGGTAAAAAACACCAACCGTTAGTAAAAATAGAATGAGATAAATTAGTTATTGTCATTTGAAGAGATATAGAGCATCCTATGGAAGAAGCACATTTGATAGATTCTGTAGATATTCTAAATGTATCGAAGGTAGGATTGTTGAGAGTGAAACATTTTGACTTGAAGGCAGAGCAGGAACCAAAGCTAGAAGTAAATTTATCTGAATTGAAAGAATGAACTTATAAAATTCAAGCAAGATGTAATTTGCACGGAACATGGG
>WFMP01000074.1 GCA_015489035.1 Candidatus Altimarinota bacterium | reverse complement strand
GAGGAGAAAATTGATGACTGGGGTGAAGTCGTAACAAGGTATCTCTACGAGAACGTGGAGATGGATTACTTATCTAACAAGTGCAAATAAAAGAAATATAACCAAGCAAATTTTTCGGCCTTTTACCTTCTATATATATTAAACTTTAAAAAATAAATTATGCGGATGTAGTTCAATTGGCTAGAATATCTGCCTTCCAAGCAGAATGTTGCGAGTTCGAGTCTCGTCATCCGCTTTTTGTTGGGATGTCGCCAAGCTGGTAAGGCACTGGACTTTGAATCCAGTATTCGTAGGTTCGAGTCCTACCATCCCAGTTCGTTTAATGCGGGGTGGAGAAGTGGTATCTCGCTGGGCTCATAACCCGGAGATCGTAGGTTCAATTCCTACCCCCGCAATTGTGCCGAGGTGGTGGAATTGGTAGACACGTCTGGCTTAGAACCAGGTGCTTTATAGTGTGTGGGTTCAAGTCCCACTCTCGGTATTTGACTTGATTTTTTCTTTGTATTTTTTATACTACAGGGGTATTCCGAGATAGCTCAGCTGGTAGAGCAAGTGGCTGTTAACCACTGGGTCGTGGGTTCGAGTCCCTCTCTCGGAGTTTGATTAAATAATTTAATATTTGAAATATACTAAATGGCTATTAAAAAATCTGCTAAAAAAGCAGCAAAAAGAGCTTTAAAAAATTACGAAGTTAATCTTGTTGTGAAGTTAGCAATGAAAAAAAGTGTTAAATCTTTTTTGAAGAATGTTGATGATGGTACAGAATCTAAAGAATTAAATGTAATATTATCAGATACATATTCAAAAATAGATAAAGCTGTTAGACAATGATTATTAAAAAAACAAACAGCAAGTAGAAAAAAATCTAGATTAGCAAAGAAGGTTTCTTAACTTTCGCTTTTGTGGGGCTGTAGTTCAGCTGGCTAGAACGCCTGCCTGTCACGCAGGAGGTCGCGAGTTCGAGTCTCGTCAGTCCCGCCATCATTTTGCCAGATTAGCTCAGTGGTAGAGCATTCGCCTTGTAAGCGAAGGGTCGCGAGTTCAAGTCTCGCATCTGGCTAGTCATTTGACCCTATCGTCTAACGGCTAGGATATCAGGTTTTCATCCTGAAGATCGGGGTTCGATTCCCCGTAGGGTTGTATTTATATGGGTAATTAGCTCAGTTGGCGAGAGCATCTGCCTTACAAGCAGAGGGTCACAGGTTCGAGTCCTGTATTACCCACCATTTAAGGGCTAGTAGCTCAGTTGGTTAGAGCAAACGGCTCATAACCGTTGGGTCGTAGGTTCGAGTCCTACCTGGCCCATTTGTTATTAAAATTAAATTGAAGATCTTAGGTAATTTGTAAATCCTAAGGGAGATGTATTATATATTTTTTATAGTATTATCTCCGATATGGAGAATTTTTTTATTTTTAAATCTTTGTTATGGCTCTTACTAAAAAAGATAAAATTAGATTAGTTAGTGAGTATGAGCAACTAATTAAAGATTCTCTTAATATGGTTGTTTTGTGATATGACGCAATTCCTGTATGAGAATCAGTTGCGATGAGAAGACAATTTAGAAATAATTGAGCTACTTATAAAGTTGTTAAGAAAAAAGTTTTTTCTAGAGCAATTGAAAGTCTATGATATAATGTAGACTTATCTAAGTTACCATCTTCTGTATCTGTATTGTTTTTACAAGATGATTGAATTTCAACTTTAAAAATAGTAGAGGAATTTAAGAAGATATGGAAAAAAGAAAAAGCTCTTTCTAAATTGGAGTACTTAGGAGGATGGTTTGAATGAAACTGGCAAGAATCTGATTATGTATCAGTATTAGCTACATTACCGTCAAAAGAAGAACTTATTTGAAAGTTTATGTATATGGTTAAATACCCTATTACTTGATTTGTTACAGTTAATTCTAACTTATTATCATGATTTGTTAGGGTATTAGATCAAATTAAGGAACAAAAATAATTATTTATATTTATTATTAGAAAATTAAAATGGCATTAACAGAAAATAGTCAAAAAATTATGGATTTGGTAAAGGAATTAACAGTTGTTGAATTAGCAGATTTAGTTAAGGCATTAGAAGAAGAATTTGGTGTTTCTGCTGCTGCAGCTGCTGTAGTTGCTGGTCCTGCTGCTGCTTGAGCTGAAGAAGCTGGTGATGATAAAGTTACTGTAGAAGTTGCTGAAATTGGTGATAAAAAAATAGCTGTAATTAAAGCTATAAAAGAAGCTTTATGATTAGGTTTAAAAGAAGCTAAAGAAAAAATAGCTGAAGTACCTGCTGTAATTAAAGAAAAAATTTCTGCTGAAGAAGCTGATGAATTAAAGGCTAAACTAGAAGAAGCTGGTGCAGTAGTTAATTTAAAATAAGTAGAATTTAAAAATTTAATATAAATTTATATGTCTGAATTAAATAAGGAGGCATTAATAGAATGATTAATTTCAAATAAAGTTTATATTTGAACTACTAGATCTAAATTCTTCCCTAAGATTACTGAAAAAAGTACATTAGGTGTTGTTAATAAAGAAATGGTTATTGATCCTTCTGTTACAGCAGAAATGTTGTTGTCTGCTAAAGAAAAAATCAAAAAACTTAAGGAAGCTTGAAAAAATGTATTATTAGTTTTGGATAAAGAAGTATTTAGAGATGATGTTGAAGATATATGTAATTCTTCAAATACATTGTTCTTAAATAATAAAGTTCCAAGTTGATTATTTACAAATTTTTCAACTTTTTCAAAAAGTATTGGAGCAATGAATAGTCTTAGTAAGCTTATTTCTTCAGATAAATTTACTAAGTTAACTAAAAAAGAACAATTAATTACTAAAAGAAATTTGGCTAAATTTGAATTAGTTTATAAAGGTGTAACTAATTTGAGAAAAGTTCCTGATTTAGTAATTGTTGTTGATGCTGAATATAATACTTGAGTTATTAAAGAATTAGAAAAGGCAAAAATTGAGTATATAGCTATTGCTAATACTGATTTGTCTAGATGGTTATCTACAAATAATTTAATTGTAGCTAATACTAATTCGTATGAAAGTATTATGTATATATTGAATTATTTATTAAAATAATCTTTTATGACAGAAAATAAAGATAGTCTAGATTTATGAGTAACAGAAATGTTACAAAATAATTATATACCATCAGAATCAGAGAGAAAAAAAGTGTTAGTATGTTATTTCTTATTATGAATAGTTATATTTCTTAGTAAAAAAGAAATTACAAAATATGAAATATTTCACTTAAGACAATCTATTTGATGGTGGACTGTCTTTTTTCTGTTTTTTATCATATCTATGGTATTTATTTTTATTCCATTTATAAGAATAATTCCAATATTATTGTTTATAGCTATATTTGTTTTGTGGATTATATTTGTAAAACAGGCTTGGGAATGAAAATATGTTATAGAGATAAATTGAAAAGAAAAAATTTTAGCACCATTTTTTGTGTGAATAGGTAATTGGATATTAGAATTATTTGATGTTAAATTTAAAGTTAAATAATATATTTATTATATTAATTGTATTAATAATATGGCAAAAGTAGATATTGCATTATTAAAAAAGTTAAGATGAATTACAAATGCTCCTTTAAAAGATTGTAAATCTGCATTAATTGAAGCAAATTGAGATTTAGATTTAGCTCAAGAAGTTTTAAAGAAAGCATGAGCTATCAAAGCTGCTAAGAAAGCTGATAGAGATACTAATGAATGAGTTGTAAGAGTAAAATCTGAAAATTGAATCGTTGTATGAGTAAAATTAGCTTGTGAAACAGATTTTGTAGCTAAAAATGAACAATTTATAGAATTTGCTGATAAAATATTAGATAAATTGTTATCTTTAGATGTAGAAAATGTATCTGATATTTCTAAATTATCTGAAGAAAATCTTAAAGAATTGAACGATATAGTTTCTGAAACAGTTTCTGTAGTATGAGAAAATGTAAAATTGTTAGATGTTTTTAAAATATCTTGAAAACAATCTTATATTTATAATCACCCAGGAAATAAAGTAGTATGAGTTGTTTTGTATAATTCTAATAATTCAGAAGTAGATTCTGTTTCTAAAGAATTAGCTTTACAAGCTGTTGCAATGAATCCAGAATATATTAAAATGGAAGATATTCCACAAGATGTTATGGATAAACAAGTAGCAGAATTTAAAGAGGAAGTTATAGCTTCTTGAAAACCTGCAAATATTGCTGATAATATAGTTAAATGAAAAACAAACAAATATTTTTCTCAACTTGTATTATTAGAACAATCTTGGATTAGAGATGAATCAAAAAAAATGAAATCTCTTATCCCTGAAGATTATGAATTATTGGATGTTATAAGATATTCTATATAATATACAGTGCCTTACCTGTTTAGTAAGGTTAACCTTTGAAGGTTACTTTAATTAATAAATTATTTAAAATGGCTTTATGAAAATATGAACTTGTAGTATTATTTGATGCTGCAAATGCTCAAGATAAAATAGATGAAACAAAAAAAGAAGTTGAAACTTTAATTTCAGATTTTGGATGAAAAGTATTAGATAGAGACGATATAGGTTATATGGAAGCATTATATTCAATTTGATCTTCATCAAATCCTTATTATTATTCTTTACATACAGAACTTGAATGAGATTCTATGAAAGAATTTAAAAGAAAGTTAGGTATAGTTTGACCTGTAGTAAGATATAAAGTATTTAAAATGAAAGATACACAAAAGTTTTTAAAGTTTAAAGAAATGGAAAAAGAATTAGAAAATATAGATTTCTCTGATTTGTCAAAACCATGAATATTTAATGAAATAAAAGCTTAGTGTTATTTACTTATTAAGTAAACAATATGAGAACATTAAATGAAGTAACATTATTATGATGGATTGCTAATGATCCATTATTAAAAGAAACACAAACTTCTCAAAGTTTAACAGTGTTTAATCTTGCTACTAAAAGAACTTGGACTACTAATGATGGAGAAAAAAGAGAAGAATCTCAATTCCATAAATTAGTATGTTGGGGAAATTTAGCAGAGAGAGCTGTTAATCTTTTACACAAATGAGATTTAGTGTATATTAAATGATACTTACATAATAGAAAAGTTGAAATAGAATGAGAAGAAAGAGCAAGAATTCTTACTGAAGTTGTAGTTAATGATTTATTGTTGTTAAATAGAAAATACACTGAGAATTCTGATGTTGAGAAAAATATTGAATAAATTTATATCTTTATTATAGTTTAAAATGAATAAATCTATCTTTACAAAGAATAATGAACATCTAATAAACTGGAAATCAGTTCTATTATTGAAACATTTTTTGAATAGATTTGGTAATATTAAAATGAGAAAATTTACTAAATTATCTGTTAAATACCAAAAAAGAGTTAGAAAAGCAATTATTAATTCTAGAGAATTGGGATTAATACCATATATAAAATAATTTAATTATATTAAAAGACAATTATGCCAGGAAAGTTAAATAGAATTAGAAAATATAGATGGAGAAAAAGAAGTACTACTCATGGTTTTCTTGTTAGAAAATCTACAAAATCTTGAAGGAGAGTTTTGAAAAGAAGATTATTAAAATGAAGAAAATCTCTTGCTGTTGTAAAAAAATAATTTTATTATAAATTATTAAGAAATTTTATGTTCGAAAAAATATTAAAAATTAGTAGTATTTAATATTTATTACCTTACTTAATTTTAGTGAGGTCTTTTTTATTTAATATATTTTTACAATATTATGTCAAAAATTATATCAAAAGATAGTATACTTTCTTCTTACAAAAGAAATAAATATGGTAGAGTTTTTTTATCTGAACAAAGAAAATTAACATCTTTCCCAAATCTTTTAGATGCACAAAGAAAATGATTCGAACAGTTTGTGAACTTTTATATTCATGAATTATTTAAGGATGTTCTGCCTATTGATTATACAGCTTGAGATCAAAAAATAGTTATAAATGTTTCTGATATAAAGTTAGAAGCTCCTACAATTACTATTGATGAAGCTAAAAGAAATGAAAAAAATTATGCATGATTATTAAAATGAAAATTAACACTTGTTAATGAAACAACATGAGAAATTCTTTTTGATAAATCTGTTAGTATATGAATGTTACCATTTTTAACAGAAAATTGCTCATATATTATAAATTGAGTTGAAAGAGTTGTTATATCTCAAATTGTTAAATCATTTGGTATATTTTTTGGTAAGAATCTTAAAGAGTTAACAACATCTTTTAAAATTGTCCCTAAAAGATGAGTTTGGTTAGAAGTTATAGTAGAAAAAAGATGATATATTACAGTAAGACTTGATAGATCAAGAAAATTTCCATTAACTACATTATTTAGGCTACTTTGATATGAAACTAATGAATCTATAAGATCTATTTTCCCTGAACCTAAGGAATGAGAAACAGATTATATTGCTTTAACTTTAGCAAAAGATACAACAACTTCATCTGAAGAAGCTGCACTTTTCATTTATAATAAAATAAGGCCTGGTGAAAATATAGATGCTGAATCGGCTTTAGATTATTTGAAAACTTTATTTTTAGATGATCAAAGAATAGAATTATGATCTATAGTTTTAAGAAAAATTAATTCAAAATTATCTTTAAATAAAGATTTTACAAAAAAAGAAGATAATGTTTTGTCCGATGATATTGTTATTGAAGCTACAAAATATTTGTTAAACTTAGCTTCTAATAAAAGATGATATTATGAAGATGATATAGACTATCTTTCAAATAGAAGAGTAAGACTTTTTGGTGAAATAATGTATAATCATCTACAACCTATCTTTAGAAGATTTCAAAAATCTATTAAATGAAAATTATCTGTATTAGATCTAAATGAGTTAAAGACTCTTAAAATTACAGATCTAGTAAATTTTAAAATGTTGGATAATGCTATAAAATCATTTTTTGCTACTTCTCAACTAAGTCAATTCTTGGATCAAACAAATCCTATGGCTGAATTAGAGCATAAAAGAAGACTTACAGCTCTTTGACCTAGTGGTATTAAAAGAGAAACTGCTACATTTGAAGTGAGAGATGTGCATCCTTCTCATTATGGTAGAATTTGTCCTATTGAAACTCCAGAATGACATAATATTGGTTTAGTGATTTATCAAGCATTATATTCTAGAATAAATGAGGATGGATTTTTAGAAGTTCCAGCTGCAAAGGTAATAAAAGAAGTAAAACCTAAAGCTAAATTATTAATAAATAGAATTGCTGATGAAGATATTTTTGATAAGAAATGAAATCTTTTAGTTAAAGATGAAGAATTAATTACTGAAGATATTGCTAAAAAAATAGAAAAAGAATATACAATAAACGTAAAAGTAAGACCGTTTGTTTCTGATGAGATAGAATATATTTCTCCAGAAAATGATGAAAGATATGTAATTGCTGATGTAACTCTTCCTTTGGATGATCATAAAAATATTATGGCAAAGAGAGTTCCAGGTAGACATTATTATGATATGGAAATGTATCATGTAAATGATGTAACTCATATAGATGTAGATCCTTCTTGTATTTTCTCAGCAAATACTGCATCAATTTCTTTTGTAGATCATAATGATCCAGTAAGAGCTTTGATGGGTACAAATATGCAAAGACAAGCTGTTCCTTTACTTAGACAAGAAGCTCCTTTCTGCGGTACTTGACTTGAATGAGATATTGCTGAAAGAACTTATGCAGTTAAAAAAGCTGAAGATTCTGGTCAAATTATTTATGTAGATGCAAAAAGAATTAAAGTTAAATATAAAAAATTATGAGTTAAAGAATATGAATTATTAACTTTTAAAAAATCTAATCAAAAAACTATTTTACATCAA
Organism: Candidatus Altimarinota bacterium; assembly: GCA_015489035.1. GTDB lineage: Bacteria > Patescibacteriota > Gracilibacteria > Absconditabacterales > Absconditicoccaceae > S009-33. The sequence goes on along the minus strand of WFMP01000074.1, from coordinate 16,330 downwards.
GTGGCTAAAGTTAGTTTATGACAAAAAGTTAAAAAATGAGATTTATTATTAGAATGACCTTCTGTAGTAGATGGAGAATTAGCTATTGGTATAAATCTTAGAGTAGCTTTTATGAATTATGAATGATATAATTTTGAAGATGCTATTATTATAAATAAAAAATTAGTTAAAAATGATGATTTATCATTAATTCATATTATTGAATTAGATATGGAAGTATCTGATACTAAATTATGACATGAAGAAATAACTCCTGATATTCCATCTGTTTCATTAGCTAAATTGAGAAATCTATGAGATGATGGTATTGTAAAAACTTGAACATATGTAGAATGATGAGATATACTTGTAGGTAAAGTAACACCAAAATCTGAATGAGATTTAACTCCAGAAGAAAAACTTGTTCATGCAATATTTGGTGATAAATCAAAGTCTGTAAAAGATACTTCATTATATTTACCAGCTTGAACTTCTGGTAAGGTAGTAGATGTAGTTACTCTTGATTCAGAAAAATGAGATGATTTACCTTCGGCTGTTTTGAAAAAAATAAAAGTATATATTGCTAGTACTAGAAAAGTAGAAATTTGAGATAAAATGTCTTGAAGACATGGTAATAAAGGTATTGTTGCTAGAATAATTCCTGAAGAAGATATGCCATTTACAGATGATGGACAATCAATAGATGTTATTTTAAATCCACTTGGTGTAGTTTCAAGAATGAATCTAGGGCAAGTATTAGAAACGCATTTATGATTGATAGCTAAGACTTTGGGAGAAAATTTAGCTGTTCCATTATTCTCAGATTTTGATAGAAAACAATTAACAGATTTGTTTGTAAAATTATGATTACCTGAAGATGGTAAATTTGGAGTGTATAATGGTAAAACTTGAGAGGCATACGATAGTAAAGTAACTATTTGATACATGTATATGTTAAGACTTGTTCATATGGTTGAAGATAAAATTCATGCAAGAAGTGTTTGACCATATAGTTTGATTACTCAACAACCTCTTGGTGGTAAGTCTCATAATGGTTGACAAAGACTTTGAGAGATGGAAGTTTGGGCACTTGAGGCATATTCAGCTGTAAATATTTTGCAAGAAATGATTACAATTAAATCTGATGATGTTATGTGAAGAAATAAAGCATACGAATCTATTATTAAATGAGAACCAATTCATGTAAATTGATTACCTGAAAGTTTTAACTTATTGGTATTTGAATTAAAATGATTAGCTCAAAATATCTTGTTCTTGGATAACGAAAACATAGAAAGAATACATAAAGAAAGAGTCGAAAAAATTAAGGAATTGAGTTTGAAATGAATTAGTTTGAAACAAAATATTGCTACTGATACTGTCCAAGAATCAGAAGAAGAAAAAGTTGAAGTGATAAATGATATTGTAAAAGATATGGAAGAATATGGAGAAATAGATGATGCAGATTAATTTTATACTTTAAAATGATATATTTATGTCACAAGCAAATAATGAATTTGACTGAATTATGGTAAAATTGGCTTCTTCTGAAGAAATTCAAGAGTGGTCAAAATGAGAAATAACTATACCTGATACAGTTAATTATAGAACATGAAAACCTAAAGAATGAGGGTTATTCTGTGAAAAAATTTATTGACCTACAAAGAATTATGAATGTTCTTGTGGTAAATATAAATGAATAAGATATAAATGAATTTTATGTGATAGATGTTGAGTGGAAGTAGTTTCTTCTAGAGTAAGAAGAGAAAGAATGGGACATATCAAACTTAATTCTCCTGTAATTCATATTTGGTATTATAAAGCTCATCCTTCTGTAATTTGATCATTACTTAATTTATCTTCAAAAGAAATTGAAAAAGTAGTAAATTATGTTAAATATGTAGTTTTGAATATAAATGAAAAACAAAAAGAAAATATAATTAAAACTATAGATAGAGATTTTCATAATAAAGAAAAGGAAATTGAAGATATTTTTGATAGAGAAGTGTTAGAATTATCTGAACAATGATTAGACCAAGATAAATATAAGAAAGAATATGAAACTTTATTAGCTTTGAAAGAAAAAAATCTAGATACTTTGAATAAAGAATATTCTGATACAAAATCTATGTTGAAGAGTTTAGTTGTAGGATCTACAATACATGAAAGAGAATATAGAACAATTTATCATAAATATGAATGAGCTTTTGTTTTTTGATCTTGAGTGGAATCATTACATTCTATGTTAAAAACATTAGATATAAAATCTAGTATAGATGAAATAACAAAGGAACTTAAGGCATCTAAATGAAAGAAAAGAGAGGATTTATTTAAGAGATTAAAGATTTTTATTAATTTTTATACTTCTTGAATATCTACAGAATCTTTGATTTTGAATAATTTACCTGTAATTCCTGCTGATTTAAGACCTATAGTACAACTTGATGGTTGAAAATTTGCTTCTTCTGATATAAATATTTTTTATAGAAGAGTTCTAATGAGAAATATTAGACTTAAGAAAATGATAGATTCAGGTATGCCTGAAGTTGTAAAGAGGAATGAAATAAGACTTTTACAAGAATCTGTTAATAATCTTTTTGTTTGAGAAAAAAATCAAGCATGAAAATGATGAGCATGAGTGAAAGTTTATAAATCTTTAACTGATATTCTTGTTGGTAAAGAAGGTAGATTTAGAAAAAACTTACTTGGTAAGAGAGTTGATTATTCTTGAAGATCTGTAATTACTGTATGACCAGATTTGAAACTTAATGAATGTTGAGTACCAATTTATATTGCAGTAAGAATATTTACTCCTTTTATTATATCTAGATTATTAAAATTAAAGATAGCTCATACTCCTAAACAAGCTGAGAAATTAATAAAAGAAGGAACTCCTATTGTTCTTAAATTATTAAAAGAAGTTATAAAAGATAAATATGTATTGTTAAATAGAGCACCTACATTGCATAGACTTGGTATTCAAGGGTTTAAAATTAAACTTATGCCTTGAAAAACTATTAGATTACATCCTTTGGTTTGTCCAGCTTTTAATGCAGATTTTGATGGTGATCAAATGTGATTACATTTACCTATTTCAAAAGAAGCTCAAAAGGAAGCTGCTGAATTTTTGTCAGCTGATAAAAACATCTTAAAACCAAGTTCTGGTGAGCCAATTATTACACATACTCAAGAGTTAATTCTTTGAATATATTATCTTACACATATTGAAAAAGAAACTCCTATAAAAGCATATTTTAGAGATATGAATGAAGTTTTAAAAGTTTATGATAATTGAGAATTGGATATAAAAGATAGAATTATATTTGAATATGATGGAGAAAATATAGATACTATAGTTGGTAGAGTTATATTGAATGATGTTTTACCTGAAGAACTTATATTTTTAAATGAAACTATTAGAAAGAAACAATTAAAGAAATTATTAGATGATGTGTTTGAAGTTGCTTGAATGGAAAAAACTGTAGAAGTTGCAGATAAATTAAAAGATTATTGATTTATTTATGCTACTAAATCCGCTGTAACTATAAATGCATATGATTTCTTAGTTCCTGATGAAAAGAAAGATTTACTAGCGGAATGAGATGAAAAAGTAAAACAAATTCATGATGCTTGGTATAAATGAATTGCTACTACTGAAGAAAAACATAATCAAATTATTGCGGTTTGGACAGATATAAAATCTAGGATAGAAACTGCATTAAAACCTTATTATAAATGAGGTAATGATTTATTTGCTTTGGTTGATTCTGGTGCTAAATGAAATTGGTGACAATTAACTCAAATGGCCGGTATGAAATGATTAGTTTCAAATCCAAAAGGTGAAGTTATTGAATTACCTATTAAATCATCAGCTATCGAAGGATTTAATACTCTTGAATATTTTATTGCTGCTCATGCCTGAAGGAAAGGTAAAGCTGATACTGCTTTAAAAACTGCTGAATCTGGTTATCTAACAAGAAAACTTGTAGATTCTAATCAAGATATGATTGTAAGAGAACATGATTGTTGAACAGAGCATTGATTAGTTATTACAAAAGAAGAAGTTGAACAAAAAAGAAGTAGTTTGTTCGAAGAAAGTTTTGGTAGAGCATTATTTGCAGATTTGAAAGATATTCAATGAAATGTGTTAAAGAAAGCTTGAGAAATGATAGAAAATAAAGATAAGTCTTTGTTCTCTGATAATGAAATTGATTTTGTAAATGTTAGATCTCCTATAACATGTGAAACATCATCTGGTGTTTGCCAAAAATGTTTTGGTATGGATTTATCAAATAGAAAAATAATTAAAATTTGAACTCCTGTATGAGTTATTGCAGCTCAAAGTATTTGAGAACCTGGTACTCAATTGACAATGCGTACCTTCCATAGTGGTTGAGTAGCTTCTGCAGAATGAGATATGACTCAAGGTATTAAGAGAATTGAACAATTGTTTGAAGTAAGAACTCCAAATAATCCAGCTGTTATTTCTCCTATAGATGGACAAATATCATTTACAAATTCTGGAAATTATGTAAAATTAAGAATTTCTTGAGAAACTGAGAAGAAAAATTATCTTGTAAAAGAATGATATTCTGTAGTTTCTAAGAAAAATGATATTTTAAGAAAATGAACTGAATTTGCTATAAAATGAAGATCAAAACTTAAAGTTGATGAAGATTGTATAGTATTAGAAACTTACAAGGATAAAATTATTGTTTGAGTACAAAAAACATTTGATACTGATGTTCATACAAATATGTGAATAAAGGTAAAAGATGGAGAAAAAGTGTATAAATGACAAGTTTTGACTAGTTGAGTTATAGATCTTAAATCTTATGCAGAAATAGTATGAGATTTGGAAGCTGAAAAATATATTGTTGATGAAATAAAGAAAGTTTATGTAAGTCAATGACAATGATTAAATAATAAATATGTAGAATTAGTTGTTAAAAACTTATTTTCTAGAGTTTATATTGAAGAGGTTGGAGATAGTTTATTAGTTCCATGAGAAGTAGTAAGATATGAAGACTTTGTAAAGGTTTCTAGAGAATTAGAAAGAGAATGAAAGAAAATTCCACAATGAAAGAGGCTTATTCTTTGATTAACTAATTTAGCTAAGAGTACAGATTCTTGGATGTCTGCTGCATCTTTCCAAGAAACTATGAGAATGTTGGTTTCTTCTAGTATTAAATGAGATATAGATAGATTAAATGATTTGAAGGCAAATGTAATTATAGGTAGAAAATTACCTATTTGAAAATATTTTCCTTGAAATAAAAAACAAGAAGAAACTACAGAACTAGAAAATTCTGAAGAATAATATCAAAGGCACAGACGGAGGGTCTGTGTTTTTTTGTTTGATTTAATTTCTTTTTTTGTTATTTTATATTTGTTTAGTTTATAAAAGAAATTATGGATTTAGAGAATATAATTAAATGATGTAAAAAATGTGAATTATATAAAACTTGTAATTCTCCGATTATGTGAGATGGGAATTTTAATTCAAAAATTTTATTTATTTGAGAGGCACCTGGTGCTGAAGAGGATATTCAATGAAAACCTTTTGTATGAAGAAGTGGGAAAGTACTTACGAAAATATTAGAATGAATATGATTTTATAGGCAGGAGGATTATTATATTACAAATATTGTAAAGTGTCGTCCACCTGAAAATAGAGATCCAAAGAAAGAGGAAATACAAGCTTGTTCTCCGTACTTATTGGAACAAATTATAGAATGAAAGTTTAAAATAATAGTAACTTTATGAAGATTTAGTATGAACTTTTTTATGTCAAACTTGAAAATTTCACAGGATAGAGGAAAAATACTAAAATTGAATGAATTTAATTGACATACATTTGATGAAGATATTTATTTATTACCATCATATCATCCGGCAGTTGCTTTATATTCTCCTAGTAAAATTGATATAATTAGGAAAGATTTGGAACAACTTAAAGAATTAAGAGAAAAATTATTTTAGTTGTAAAATGAAGATATTTTTGTAAAATTACGACAATTATTTTATAAATTATGTATTTAAAATGAAAAAATCTTTATTTATATTTTTGCTGGCATTTATTAATTTTATTGGTATTTTTGTATTTGCTAATAATATGTGGGATAGTGATACACAAACTATTTATACACAAAATCAAACTAATGTTATTAAATCAAATGATATAAATAATCCATTAAGAAATTGAACAACCTCAGCTGTTCAATGAGTGCAATGAATAGCGGCATGAACAAATGATCATAAAAAAGATTTTATTGATTATTTAAGTTTATGGATAAATTATTTTTTATGATTTTTATGATTGATAGTTATTATTTTAATTATAAAAGATGGAATTGTTATGATAACATCTGCATGAGATGAATGAAAGAAAAAAGAAGCTTTTGTAAATTTAAGAAATTATATATTAGCTCTGGTTTGAATTTGAGCTTCTTATCTTTTTATTAATTTAATATTTTATTTTGTAAATTTAAATACATGAGTAATTTAATAAAAATATTTATTGTTAGTTTTTTATGATTATTTTTAAGTTTATTTATAGTTAATGCTGCAAATTTTCCATACACTTTATCTACAGATAGTCATCATATAACAGTTTCAATTAATAGTAATGATTCTATGAAAGATATTATAATTCCAAACAATAAAAATTCTACTTTAGATCAGTTATCTAAAAGTTTTTTATGAACTGATTTTCGTAGTGAAGGTAATCCTGCCATTTATTATATTTCAAAATTTATAAATTATTTTCTTAGTATTTTAGCTTTTATAGCTTTTATGATCCTTGTTTATGGTTTCTCTATGGTATTTACTGGGAAAACTGATGAATGAATTAAAAAATGAGGAAAATTTATTAAAATGGCTATAATAGCAATTATTACAATATGAGTAAGTTGGTTAATCTCTATGTGGGTAATTTCTATTTATGCTCAACATGTAGTTAAATAGTTAAATAAAAAAAGAGTAGATTTTACTACTCTTAATTATTTTATGATATTTTTAATTTGTGGATTTTTGATCAAGGCACCGACCGGATTCGAACCGGTGAAAGAAGGCTTTGCAGGCCCCTCCATTAGACCACTCTGGTACGGTGCCAAATAACTTAAATGGGGTGGCTGACGGGACTTGAACCCGCAACGACTGGTACCACAAACCAGGGCTCTGCCAGTTGAACTACAACCACCATAAAGTGAGGAGTATAATAATGTTTTAGTAAATAAATTCAAGTAAATATTATGGAAAAAATATATTGGTGATGAATAGTGATAGTTTCATTTTTTTTGTGATATTTTATTTGAAAAATAATTAAATATACTGAGTTAAGAAAAGAGAGACAAAAATCTGTAAAAAAATCTCGTTCTGTTATTTTATGAGAAAGTTACGAAACTTTAGCTCCTTTTATGCAAGATATAAACTATCATCCCAAAGATATGAATTTTTTGTGAAAATGAGTAGATTATGTTATCTTTGATGGATTATCAAATTGAAATTTAAAACAAATAGTTTTTTTGGAGATTAAAACTGGTAAATCTAGACAAAATCTGAATGAAAAACAAATAGAGAAAATTATAAAAGATAAGAAAATCAAATATGAAATAGTAAGATGGTAGAAACTTTTTTAAGCTTGAACTTAAGTTGAATATAATTTTTATTGTTGAAAATTTTTTTAAATTTTGTATACATTGAACATATTTATTTAAAAAAAATATTTTATGAAAAAATTATTAGGTTGTTTGTTATTTTTTTTGTTCGTATCCTCAACTTTTGCAATTCAGCGGAATCTTCCATGAATAAAAATTATTACAAGACAGGAATGGGGTGCAAATAATAAGTATTTATTTTCAGATTTTAAAATTTATAAAGATATTATTAAACAAAATAAAGATTTAGATAAAAGGATAACCGAAGATCCTAAAAAATATTGGCGAAATCTAAAAGAAAGGACTATAGAAAAAGATAGAGAAAAGTATATGTTATCTCATTGGAAAAATCAAATTAAGCTTAATAAAGTAGTTTATAATTTAAATTGAAAGAAACTTTGGTGGCCTTTGTGATATAAATTCCATAAAACAGATATAATAATACATCATACTGCTGCTGATTATAAGAGATTTAAGACTAAACAAGCAATAGAAAAATATATTAGGTGAGTTTATTATTATCATGCGATTATTAGGAAATGGTGAGATATTTGATATAATTTTTTAATAGATCAATTTTGAAATATTTACGAATGAAGGCAAGGTTGAGCTTGAGTTGTAGGTGCGAATTCTTCTTATAATAATCCTCCTTCTATTTGAATAGCTCTGATTTGAAATTTTAATATAGAAAAACCTACAAAAAAGCAGTTAGCTTCATTAATAAAATTATCAACAGCTTTGGCCAGAAAATATAATATTAATCCATACAATAAAGTTGTTTATCATAAAGAATCTTTCCAGAAACCTCCTTATATTCAAAATGTTACACATTTTTCTATAGTTTGACATAGAGACACTGGACATACTGATTGTCCAGGTAAATATTTGTATGCTGATTTGCCTTATATTAGAAGACAAGTTTATTTAAGATTAAAAAATTATAAATCAAGAATAGAAAACCCAAGAATTAAAAATATATCTTTTGTTAAACAAAATAAAACTATTTATATTTGAAAAAAATTTTCATTAACTAATAAAATTGTAATTAAATTAAAAAATGTAAAAGATTTACAAAAATGTGATTCAAATATAGTTTGATTAGAAATTACTTGTAAATGAAATACAATTACTTTACAGAGGAGATGATATTTTGTTTTTTGAAATAAATGGATAACTGCATCTTCATCAAAATATAATTATAAAATACAAGTTTATCCTATTTTTATGGATAATATAAGATATTTAATGAAACAAAAAGCTTTGAAATATCTATGATGAAAAGTAAATACCCATAAAATAATAAAGATTAAACATAAAATTTATTTTAATCAGATTTCTACTTTAATAAAAAAACCTGTGAAAGTATTGCTTTATGAATTGTCTAAATTAAAATATTATAACATAGAATGTACAAATAATTGTACAATAATTACAAGTAAATGAATTTTTAAAAATTTAAAATCTTTTGAAGTAGATAAATTTTCTAATTTAATAGTTTGGTTTAAAAATAAATCTATAACTACTCATTCTTTAACTATCTTAAGTAATGGTTGAATAATAATATTTAAAAATTACCATAGAAAGTCTTATGCTTGAATTCCTTGGAATAGTTTTAAATGAAATATTGCTATTAAAAAAGGATTGATAAAAGGAATGTGATGAAAATATGAAAGGAAATTTATTGTAATTAATATGTTGAAAATAAATGATTATCTTGCTTGAATTGCAGAAAGTGATGATCAGATGCCTTTTGAAAAAATAAAAGTAATGGCTTTATTAGCAAAAACTTATTTATTATTTTATTTGGATAAGTGAAATATTCAACCTTCAATACCTAAACAAGCTGTTTATAATGCTATAGATGATCCAAGAATATTTCAAAAATATGTCGGAGCTGGATATGAGAAAACTTCAAAGTTATGGTCGAAGGCACTTAAGGCTACAAAAAATCAATATTTACTTTATGATAATTATATTCCTATTTTACCTTATTTTAGTTGTTCTCCTGGCTTTACATTGTCAGCTGCACAGAAATTTGGTTGGGTGGATACTCCATATTTGGTAAATAACATAGATTTGTGAAAATGTAATAAATTTTACTGACATGGAGTAGGGTTAAGCTGAAAATGAGCAGAATATCTTGCTAGAAAATGATTAAATTATAAACAAATTATTCAATGGTATTTTCCTGGAGTAGTTATTAAAAATTTTGGATTATAAATTATATATTATGAACTTAAAAAATTATATTGCAGAAATTCAAGATTTCCCAAAAGAAGGGATAAGTTTTAAAGATATGAGTCCTATTTTGCAAAATTATGATGCTTTGAAATTTACAATAGAACAATTTAAACAAAATATTTGAGACATAGATAAAATTGTAGGTCTTGATGCAAGAGGTTTTATATTTGGTTCAATTTTAGCATATGAAATGAAAAAACCTTTTGTTATGCTTAGAAAGAAATGAAAACTTCCATGAGAATGTGAGAATATCTCTTATGATTTGGAATATGGAAGTAACACTTTTGAAATGCAAAAAACAGCAATTAAAAAATGAGATAAAGTCGCAATAATTGATGATTTGCTTGCAACCGGTGGAAGTGCAAAAGCAGCTTGTGATTTGGTCGAAAAATTAGGTTGAAAAATAGATAGTCTAAGTTTTGTAATTGAATTAGATTTTTTAAATGGAAGAAATAAGTTTTGAAATAAAAAGATTATTAGTTTAGTAAAATATTAATTATGAAAAAGCCTATTTATGTACCTGGTTCATTTTGACCTTTACATCTTTGACATGAAGAATTTATAGAAAAATTAGCTTCAAAAACTAATAATGATATATATTTTTCTATAAAATTATGAGATAAAATCATAAAAAAATTTTTAGATAAAAATAATGATTGAAAATTTAACGAAAATCTAAGGAAATTAAATATGAAAGAAAATTTTTTGGGTATTCAAAATGTATTTTTTATGCTGAATATATTATATCCAAATTTTTCGGTTTGAAATGATACAAGAAATGAAATTATATGAGAAGATTTTGACGGGATAGCTTTATGAAGTGATCAATTCCTTAAAATTTTAAATGCTATTAGACTTAGTAAAATATCTTCTTTTAAATTTAAAAAAATTTATTTTTTCAAAAGAAAATGATTTCCTGTTTGAGATTATAATTATATTTTAAAATCATCTAGTCTCGATTTAGAAGTTATTGAATTATGACAATCAAGTTATGAGTTAAGTAGTTCGAAGATAATAGAAATATATTATGAAAAAGGTTTATTAAGTATTAAAAATATGATTTCTGAACCTATTTATAAATTTCTTAAAGATATAGAAAAATATAATATTAAAAAAAAGAGAGAATTTCTCTCTTAACGTATTTTTTTAAATTTTAATTTTAGTTTTTTTACTATTATTTTCTTTTTCTTTTTCTTTTTCTTTTTCTTTTTCTTCTTTAATGACAGTATTATTTTCAAAATCCACAGTTTTTAATCATAGACTTTCATCTATCCATCTTAAATATTCATTTGATCATTTAATTATAGGTAGAGCAATAATTTCTGGTGTTGTGTATGGATGTAATTCTTTTACTGTTCTTTCAATAGTTAAGAAATACCTTGCTCTCGTTTTTGCTGTTAGAACAAGTTCGTGGTTTTTTTCTATCTTTCAGTTCCATAGATAAACTGATTTAATTGTATCTGTAATTTGAACACAACTTACTAATTTTCTATTCACCAAAGCTGTAGATATTTTGTCAGCTGTTTCTATGTTTGGACAAGTTATGTTTATTTGAACATATTTAATATACTTTCTTGTTGAATATTCTTTCATTTTGTTTATTTTTATTTAATTAAATTTAACTACTCTTAGTTGTTATTAAATTATACAGTTTTTATTATTTTTGTCAAATAACTTATTTATGTATTTTGTTTATGTTTTAAAATGTTCTGATAATACACTTTATACTTGAATTACAACTAATTTAGAAAAAAGGTTAAAACAGCATAATGGAGATATTTTAGGATGAGCAAAATATACGAAGGCTAGACAACCTGTAGAACTTATTTATTTTGAAAAATCTGAGAATAGAAGTAAAGCAACAAAGAGAGAAATTGAAATTAAAAAACTAAAAAGACAACAAAAATTAGATTTAGTAGATAATTTTAAAAAATAATTATGAAAATAATATTTCTACTTCCTCCAAGTGAAGGAAAAACTAATTGATGAAATTATAAAGAAGAGAAATTAAGTTTTAAATTTGGAAAACCTTGTAAAATTGCAACTTCTGTTTCTGAAAAAAATTTAAAATGTACTTGAAAAAGATTTGAAGAAGGATTTTTACTAAACGAAACTTTGTGTGAATGAAAGCAGAAATATTTTTTAGAAGCAATAAATAGATATTCTGGTGTGATGTATAATGCTATTGATTATAATTGAATGAATGAACAATGAAAAAAGTTTTTTGAAGATAATTTCTTAATCTTTTCTTGAATGTATGGAATTTTGAAACCACTTGATAAAATATGAAACTATAAATTACCACTTGAGAAAACTGATTTATATAAATTTTGGTGGGATAAAATCCCAGATACCATTATTGATTTAAAACCTGATTATATAGTAAATTTACTGCCAATAAATTATGCAAAACTTATTTGACTGTGAACTAATTGTTCAAGACACAAAAAGAAGTTAGAGAAGATCTTAAATGCTTGAATAAAAATAATAAATATAAATTTTCTTAAACCAGATTGAAAAAAGATTAGTCATTGAGTTAAAAAAATAAAATGAAAATTGGTAAAAAATGTTTGTGAAAAAAATATATTTAATTATAAAAACTTTGGCTGAGAAATAGTTGAAGAGGGTAATATAATTGATGTGAATTTTATTAAGAAAGATTAAATTTTATGAAAGAAATAATAAGTATATTAAAAAGTTATAAAATTGTAAAAAAAGAATTTTATATCACAGTTTTGATTCTATTTTTAACTGAATCTATTTTTTTGTATTTTCCGCAGATAAGTAAAGAATTAATACATATTTTAGAAATTAAATGAAGTTATCATGATTTGTTATTTTGGTTTAGTGTGTGAATATTTTTTGTTGTTTTGGCTTCCTTGTTTTGGGTAGTAGCATCTATATTACAATCAAAACTACGAGCTGTCTATTTAAAAAATATAAATCAAAATTATAAGAAACAACTTTTAGAGAAAAATTATAGTCAAATTATAGATGAATGAAGTTGAAAACTTATTGCCAGATTCAATAGATGAGTTCAAGCCCAAGCAAATATTTTTCTTGGTATTATTGAAATAATGACAAATACAGTTTTTAAAATTATAGTTATATCAATAATTTTTGTTTATTTTCTTCCTTTATTTTTGTTTATATTAATTATTTTTCTTATTTTAATGTATTCTCTTAATTCTTATATTAAGAGAAAAATAAAAAAATATGTAAAAGCAGAGAATGAAATATATGAAAAAGATAGCAGATTAATTATAAAAATAATAAATGAATTTTTGCTTATAAAAATTTTTTGAAAAACAAATCAAGAATTAAATTATTCAAAACAAATATTAAAAGATTTACCAAAATATAGATCAAATATAAGAAAACATCAAGTTATACTTTATTCTAGTTTATTCTTTTTTGTAAAGATTTTAGAATTTAGTACATATTTCTTTTTGTGAAGTTTGGTATTAAAATGAGAGATGACTATTGCTATGATAGTTATGATAATTTGATATTTATGGACTTTGTGGAATCCTATAGAAACTGCAATCAGAGAAATAAATAGAATTACAGAAGATTTAGAAGTTTATAAAAAATTAAAAAATTTCTTGAATACGCCAACTGAAATAAAAGATGGAACAAAAGATTTTGTATTTAAAAAATGAGAAATAAAGATTAGAAATTTAGTTTTTTGATATAGTAAGGATAAAATATTGTTTAAAAATTTAAATTTAGAATTTTTAGATTGAAAGAAAAATGCATTGGTTGGTCATAGTGGAAATTGAAAATCTACAATTATAAAGATTTTATTAAGACTTTATGATTATAAAAGTTGAGAAATATTTATAGATTGACAAAATTTAAAAGACTTGAAAATAGAAAGTTTATATAAATATATTTGATATTTATCACAAGAACCTTGAATTTTTGATGGAACTATAAGAGAAAATTTGGAATATGCTTTTGATGGAGAAAATATAGAAAATAAGGAAGAAAAAATTTGGGAGGCATTGGAGAAAGCACAGATAGTAGATATGATAGAAAAATTAGAAAAATGACTTGATACTGAAGTTGGTGAAAAATGAGTAAAATTAAGTTGATGAGAAAAACAGAGATTAGCGATAGCTAGGATATTTTTGAAAGACCCGAAAATAATTATACTTGATGAACCAACTTCTGCACTTGATAGTATCTCAGAACATAAAATTACAAAAGCACTTGATGAACTTATGGAATGAAGAACAAGTATAGTAATTGCTCATAGACTCCAAACAGTAATGCATTCAGATAAAATTATAGTGTTAGAAAATGGAAAAGTTTGATGAGAGTGAAAACATAATGATCTTATCAAAACAAATAAAATATACAAAACATTGGTTGACTTGCAAAACGGAGTGGTGTTGGAATAAAATTGATAATTCTTTCCTTGAAATAACTTTTTTAAATATTAAAAATTATAGTATTTATTATTAATAAATATTTATGAATAGATATAAACTTCCATACACACTAGAAGATATTAAAAAACTTGATAAGAATTTTTGAACTCCTTTTTTAATTTTTAATGAAAAAGGTCTTAGAGAAAAAGTAAGAAGTGTTTATAAAGCATTTTCTTGGGTACCAAATTTTAAGAACTATTATGCTGTAAAGGCTCATCCAAATCCTTATATTTTGGAAATTTTGAAAGAAGAATGATGTTGAATGGATTGTAGTTCTTTATGAGAATTATATTTATCAGAAAGTGTTTGAAATGTATGACCTGATATAATGTTTACTTCAAATGATACACCAGTTGAAGATTTTAAAAAAGCAAAAGAATTAAATGCAATAGTAAATTTTGACGATATTTCTCATATAGATTTTTATATGGCAAATGTATGAAAATTAACTGAATATGTTTGTTGTAGATATAATCCAGGAGATGAAAAAACTGGTTGAAATGATATTATTTGAATTCCTTCAGAAGCTAAATACTGAATGAAAAAAAAACAAATTCTTGAGGCTTATAAAAAACTAAAAAATCTGTGAGCTAAAAAATTTGGACTTCATACTATGGTTATGTCAAATGATTTAAATCCAGATTCGTTAGTAGAAACTGCTAAATTGCTTTTAGAATTAGTTGTAGAAATTGAACAAAAAGTTTGAATAGAATTCAATTTTATCAATTTATGATGAGGAGTAGGAATACCATACCATCCAGATGACAAAGAAGTGGATTTAGAATATGTTTCAAAAGAAATAAAAACAGTTTATGATAGTTTGATAGATAATAGTAAAAGAAAGATTCCACTAAATATAGTAATGGAGCAATGAAGAAATATTTCTTGACCTTATGCTCAGTTGGTTGCAAAAGTAGTCCATTTAAAAGATACTTATAAAAAATATGTTTGATTAAATGCTTCTATGGCAGATTTTATGAGACCAGGAATGTATGGAGCATATCATTATTTAACAGTTTTAGGAAAAGAAAATAATTCAAAAGACTATACTTATGATGTGACAGGTTCTTTATGTGAAAACAATGATAAATTTGCAATAGATAGAAAGTTACCAAAAGTTGAAATTTGAGATTATATAGTTTTGCATGATGCCTGAGCTCACGGTTATGCTATGGGATTTAATTATAATGCAAAATTAAGAGCAAAGGAATTATTGCTGAAAGAAAATGGTGAGGTTATACAAATTAGAAGAGCTCAAACTTTGAAGGATTATTTTAATACTTTAGATTATGAAAATTTAGATAAAATTATTTAGTTTTATAATTAAAAAAATATTATGATAAAAAATCTAGGAAATAAACTGAAATTAATTGAATTAATAGATAAAATGAAAGATATAGATAGAGCAATTTATCTAAAAAATTGAAAACAAGAAAATGACGCAGAGCATAGTTATCATTTAGCAATGATGGTTATTGTTTTTGCTGAAGATTTTCCAAAGCTAAATATAGAGAAATGTATTAAAATTGCTTTAATTCATGATTTAGTTGAAATATATGCTTGAGATACGATTGCAGTAGTTGATACAGAATGATTAAAAACTAAAGAAAAAAGAGAAAAAGATGCCTTAGATAAGTTAGAAAAAGAATTTTGAAATGTTTTATGAAATGTAATTGATTTAATTAAAGAATATGAATCAAAAGATTCTAAAGAAGCAAGATTTGTTTATTCTTTAGATAAAACTCATCCTATTATTCAAAATGTTTTAGCTAACTGAAAAGGTTGGAGAGAATGGAATTATAATTTAGAAAAAACAAAAGAAAATCAATACTCAAAAGTAGATTCTGAATTCTGACTTGATAGAATTTTAGATATATATTTTGAAAAAGCAGAAAAAGAAAATATGTTTTATAAGGAGAAATAATTTTATAACTAAAAAAACATTATGATAACTAAACAATTATTAGAAACTATGGATAAAATATATTTTAAATTAGATAAAGAATTATTTTGATG
>WFMP01000073.1 GCA_015489035.1 Candidatus Altimarinota bacterium | reverse complement strand
TTTATAACATCATCAATAAAACAACTTTTTTAGAGCCGGCTTTTATGATCATCTGGTTTATGGTTTTTATGTATCTGTTTGATACCAGGGGTTTAAAACCGCTTTTCTTATCGACCATCTTTACAGCTTTTAGCATCTCTTTATTTATCTAGTCAGTCCTGAAAAACCCTATTCTCATTTTTCATAATCTGCATAAATTTAAGCACCAAATCCAATCTTAAACTAGACACCAAAAATTAACACTCCTGATATTGCAATAACTCTCTCATATGCATAACTGCAACTTTCATAAGAAGATAATCACCTAAAAAAAGAGCAAAAAAGTAGAGTCTCATCCACTTTTTAAGATTAAATGCACTCGCAGCCATCAGAAGATTCACTTCATCACCTTTAAAGCCTTTGAGAAAGTTTCTAGCCATCCTGTGGTCAGATTTTAAATGACCTATAACAGGTTCTATTGCTGCTCTTCTTCTAAACTTTTGTCGTTTTATCTCAAGCTCTTTTTTTGTATCTTTTTTACTTACAGTAGAAGGTATAGATATAGTAGTTGTGTAGGCTATAGGAATCATCTCTATTGTCTTATGGAGGGGTAAAAGAATAAAGTCTTTTTGATAATATTTCATGTAAAATGCAAAGAGATACAAGAAAGCATAGAGAGCATCATAATTGTTAGATACCTCTTTAACTCCAATATAGCCTCGGTCACAGACGGCTTCTTCTACAGGTGTACTTCTATTTTTATGCACATTATCTAAAACAGATGGGAGGGTTTTAGAGTCATGAATATTCTCTTTATGTGCAACAACACCAACAATTATACCACCTTCTTTAGTAGTAGCAATAGAAGCTTTTGTTCCAAACTCATATCCCTTGTGGTCCTTCCCTTTATTGATAGCATAAGCATCTATTTCATGAAGGGAGTAAACTTTGTTTTTATCATTTTTCTCTTGAGCTAATACTTTAAGATAAAATGCAAATTTCTCTTTGTAAAGTGTCCCAGTTTCATCATCCATTTTACGCTCAATATCTCGCATGAGTATTTTTGCGATTGCTCGTATTCTCTTCATTGCACCAAGTGCTTTTTTAAGCTTTCTAGGGTGTCTGTAGAATCGTAATTGGATACGGAGTTGCTTAAGCTCTTTAACATAGCTTCTACGAAGTTTTATATTCTCTTTTTTAACGATACGAAGAAGGTGGATAATTATTTTTAGGGCTAGTTTTCCATCTGTAGGGAAGGTAAGATTGCTCTCTTGCACAGTGGAGTCAATAATAACTTGTTCTTCCTCCGCACTCTGGCCATGCATCTCTACACTCATTTTAAAGATATATTCAAATCCTTCTTTACCGATACGATTTCTAAATTTTACAAGTTCAGTAGCATGACAAGGCTCTTTTGGTTCATAGTCACTATTACCACAAAAGTATTGATAGTATGGATTTCTTTTATATTGGAGTATTAGATTTTCATCACTAAGATTCTCCATCTGTTTGAGCAAGAGTAATCCTACCATAAGACGAATAGGTTTAGGAGGTCTTCCTATACCAGAGTAAAATTGTCCAAGGTAATCTTCTAATTTCGACCAAGGATAATTATTAGCTAATACAATGAGAGGATCATTTGTATCGAGCATCTCCATAAAAGTTCCACTGAAGAGAGATTTTTGTACCATTTCGACCACTTTTTTAAAGGTTTTTGCAGGTTTTACACTATTTTGGTGTTTTTTAGCTGTCGAAATTATATCGTTTTATGGCTTTAAATGCCTTGAAATAGGGGTTTGTTTGGTTTTTCAGGACTGACTATGTATATCATCTTCACTTTTTTATGATACGACTTTTGTAAGAGTTTTAGCACCTCCAAGTTATCGCCCTCTATAATATAAGTTTTGTGTAGTGTCCCAATTTTTACTTTCTTCTTCACAAGGTCTAAGTGCTCCAGTAGATGAAGTTTGAGCTATTTTTTTAGCTTCTTGTTTGCCATTCCAAGTGAAGTTATAGCGTTCACTTTCTTTATCTACAAACTTTCCAAGCTCGTTTTCAAGCTTTTCAAAGTCAAACTTACCTTCGCTAAAGACTTCAGGGAACAGCTCTTTTAATTTTTCTACATTCTCACTCACTATATCTAAACTTTTACCATTTAATTTATTCATCCAAACACCTCTGTCATATTTTTATACCTTAATTCTATACCTTGTACATCAAATCTATCATCATATCCTAAGAGAATTTTCAAATCATGTAAAGATTTATGTACATCTGACAAAGTCATTTTATGTTTTTTGTATTTTATATTTGAGCGAATACTTTCACCAATACGCCTATGATGACAAATACCATTTCGTGCATTTCTTATGATTGAAAAGAGTGACTTTATCTCTTTTTTATTGTTGTACTTTGGCTTATTATCTTTTGTCAATATTTTATTTTTTTTGATAGTTATCTCAAAAACATTAGCATATCTAGAACCATTTAAAAAGACTAACTCTAAAGTTCCAAAAGAGATGCTGTTTAAAGCTTTGGAAGGTTTGTCAAGCTGAATTATTTCTTGTTTTTGAAAATCATCTAAGTCACTCATTATATTAAGTGTATGCCATTTATCACCATAAACTTTAACCATTTTATGGTTTATGTATGTTCTTAGATATGCTTCAAACTGGCTTATTTCTATATAAAGCATATAATATCTATGGGTGATTTTTTGTACTTCATAAATATACTGCTCAAAAGTATAACAACCTTCTACAGGTAAAATCTGTTTATTGTACACTAACGCTTTTGCCGCATCTCCAAGTATAAGCTTCTCTTTTTGTTCTACTAATTTTAAAGCTGCTTTTGTTTCATCTATAGTTTTTGGAACAATGTTGTTGGCTAAAAGTATCTGCTTAAAATGTTTATGATTCATTTAAGTGCACCTGTAGTATAATTACAAACTCCTCAAAGGGTGCCAAATCGTTCAAGATATTTGGCTGTACTAGCTTCGAGCTAGAACTCTTTGAGATTATCATCATGGCTTTTCATTTAAATTTTATACCACATTTTTTTAAGTGCCCTAATATCTTCAACTGTAAGTTCTGTTTTATCTGCATACATCTTAATAGTTATTTTATCAGCTTTAGAACATAAAAAGTTTAATCCATCATACTTGTTTTTATGAGCTTCTAACTCTTCAAACTTTTCAGATAAATATGGCTTATCATTTGCAAATCGCTCTTTATAAATATTTATAAGTGTTTGTGTTACATAGTTCATTAAAATAATCCTTAATATCTATTCACATTATAACTAAATTTTTCTCTCAATCATAACTGTTATATTGGCATTTTTTGCCACAAAAAGCATATACTCACTTAAAGAATTAAATCCATTTTCTGCAGCTTTTTGTAGTAAATATTTCTTTTCCTGTTCTTCGACTCTTATTGTTATCACTTCTTTTTTTGCCATTATGATACCTCCATTTCATACCAGAAATTATGGATAGGTGTACCTTGTGCCTGAATTTTTAACAGAGTTGTAATATCAGAAAAATTAAGATAATAAAGAACTTCGCCCATATCTACTTCACAATCAGATGCAAGTGAGCATAAAAACTTAAAAGCAATGACCTCCCCTGCACTAGCACCATCATGATTAGATGCAATTTTGATAACTTTTTGAATAACACCCTTATCATTATCACTTAAATTAGAGTTAACTAACTCTTTTTGATTAATTTTTAAAACCATCTAAGTATCCTCCTCAACGGCATTAAGTTAAGCTCAAAAGTACCTAAATTACGAACTTTTATCTGATTAATTTCCAACATTTTTCTTCTTCCTTTTGAGATGATTTATAGAGTTTGTGGCTATAGTAGACTTGTGAATATCCTTATCCAGTCGTGATTTAGATTTCCGATTTGGGCGTATCACTATAGTATTGGTTAAAAATAATTTCTCCATCTGTTCGAGCATCTCTTCTATTGGCTCATCTAAGTAAAGCAGATCAAATACTTTATGCTTGATAAGATTAAAAGATACAGCTTTATTGACTTTTTGAACATACTTATTGTCTTTCGTCTTCTCTTTTAAATCTTCATTTATATCGTAGGTTAGGATAGATTCATAGTTTGTTAGAAATATTGTTGCAAAGAAGTCTTGCTTAACTGCAAGGGCTGTTTGACCTGTAAAGTTTTCTAAGGAAAGTCTATTTTTAATTAAGTCGAAATATGTCTCGATTCCCCATCGTAAGGAGTACAACTCTTTAAAATCAGAACTTTTTAATCTCTCATTATCAAGTATATTTGTAGCTAACACCTCTACTGTGCCATTGTCTAACACAACCTGCACAAATCGTATCTTCATTTTAGTTGGTATGTTCTCACTTCTAAGTGTCTCTTTTAAATATTTAGGTGCATTTATTTCAAGGATTACATCTTTTTTCTCACTATGTGCATCAAACAAGAATTTTGCTTTAGAAAAAACATTTTTTCTAAGCCGACAAAGAATATTTGTATTATTATATGCTGCTGCAAATAGTTCAAATGATGGGTAACCTCTATCCATAAGGGTTAAATCATCTTGATTACAATGTTGAAGATGTTCTACTGCCAAAGTTTTCTCATCGTAAGCTATAAGGTCATTCTCTTCACTATTGTTTTTATTACTGATAGAGGCATCTATTGCAATATTGTTAAGTACATCATAAAGGCAAGAGACTCGTGCTTGCGATACATCTTTTGTAAACTCTTTAATCTGGCATTTAACCTTCATAGGGTTAAACTCTTTTTTTACATCATCTGTATTTGGTAGCGTGGTAACAGAGCCATCTATAGCTAGTATTCTAAATTCGTGGTATGTTTCATACTCACCATCTTTATAAAAAATATCACGAGCCATCTGAGCGAACTCTTCAAAAGCTGTATAGTTTAGTTTTGCTCTAGCTTGAGTATAAGCACTATTGGTGATAGTTACATCTTCACCCAAATCTAATAGGGCGTCATTGATGCTGTTCTGTAAAGATTTGTTGCTCTTTTTTATCATTATAGTCATAATTTTATCAAACCCGAGCTTTCTTACTCTTGTAAAAGAATTTATTCCGATTTTATGATTATTTATAAAATCTTCTTCTCTTTTCCTGTCTTTAAAAACCACCGAAATTTCAGTAGTTTTTTTTAACATAACCAACCCTTAATATATAAATATATTATACTCATTTAATGCTTTTAAACCCCTAAAAATAGGGATTTTATTGATACTTTTAGAAGTTAATTTTCCACTTATTTTTTTAAGTTTTATTCCTTAACTTAATGGCAGTGGACCCCCCCCATGAATTTTTTGGAACTCTTTTTCTGTTACAACTGATATATTTATAGGTTCATCAAATAAAATTGACATATCTGTATCAAGCATACAACTCATCCAAATAAACTCGATGTAACATCTCTTCAATTTTGTTACGATACCATTCGTAGGGTTTTGGATCTTCAACTAGTGTATTTATTCCTTCATCATCTACCCTTAAATAAAAAGAGCTTTTGCTTTTAACTTTTTCATAAAGTATCTTCTTATTATAAGTGATATTATATTTCAAATACAAATCCACAAACATATCAACAGTAAAATTGCTATTATATATAAGAACATAGTAAATATCAAAAATATCTCTATATTTTTTTCTATTCCAAAATGCCATTGTTTTCATATACATAATAGTTTTAAAAGAAGCTATTTTGAGATTGCTGTTATTGTAAATAGTTGTATCTTCATTTTTCCAAATCTCTTTTTCTAAGATGTTAAAAGGGGGAGTAAAAAATTCAACTTTTACACCGTTAAGAAGAAACTTTAAGTGATACTGCTCTAATTCTTCCCCATCGTTTTTTGCATAATCGATTGCTGTATTGTTATGCTCTAAGGGTATAGCTTCAAAACTATCCATCATCTGTTTTATATCTTGTGGTTTAAGTTCAAGCATAGCAAAGTCAAGATCCTCTGAGAGTCTGTGATTAATGAGGTGAGATAAAGCTGTTCCACCTACAAACCTTACATCATATAGTGAGAAGAAATCATGATTACAAATTGTATCTAGCACTTTTTTTGTTTTTTCTAACATTTCAATTCTTTTTTATTTTTTTATGCAAATAGGCAACATGTTTGTTAAACATCTTTAAAGTTTTTACATTTTTTTCTTTTAAAATGTAAGGTTTTAGTCTCTCTTCGCCAAAGTATTTTAAAAGCAACATCATTCGCTTATCATTACAATCTTTGAGCATTATAGATATAAATGTTGACACTTCATAAACATGACCATTATCCACACTGTAAAACAAGTCACTGCCAAATATCTCTTTATCAAGAGTGATTTGCTTTTGTGATGGTGATACTATAGGTGCAACAACACTCTTCACCTCTTGAGCTTTATCACTTCTAACTCTCTCTTTAGCAGTATTAAACTCAAAACTATCAAGAAATCGATTAAACTCTACATCTTTATTCAAGTGCACAAGTATAACAAAAAAGTTTTCTAAAGAGATTTTTCCATTTTGCTCAAATTGTTTATATGTAGCATATTTAATACCACTAAAATTAGCAAACTCTTTTTGTGTAAGTCCTAAAGCCAACCTCTCATTTCTTATCACTTTTTTACTCTTATCTGTAAGATTTTGAATTTTTTGTTTATTCATATTAAAAAAACCTTGTAAATACTAATATAATAGCAATTATATACTATTTTATAAACAAATTTTACTTTATTGATAAAATAATAGCAATTATTAGTTAAATTTAAAGTAAAAACAAATTGTTAAAAAAATTTAAATTAATTTCTTTTTACCCATAACAATAATACTGCCCTTCTCCCTCTGAAAAAGATGGACAAATACTTTTACAATGCTGCTCTAATGTATGCCTTCTTCTCTCGTAATCATTATCAAAGATTTCATACCAATTATCCACATTAAGACTGCACTCTTCACTTGTTCCAAAAAGTGAGCTTCCAGTAAGTCCCTAACCAAAATTAATGTCATATTTTGAACCAAAGAAATTAAGCATATTTTGTATGTGCTTGTAAAAGTCATCAAATGAATCTAAAACATTTAAATCCATCCAAGTATATTTCATTTCTCTCCAAAGCATCTCAATAGGATTAA
>WFMP01000072.1 GCA_015489035.1 Candidatus Altimarinota bacterium | reverse complement strand
GTGTAGATACTTTAGGGGTTTGTATTTCATTTTAGTTATAATTTTGGATGGAAAATAGATTTAAAGATAAGAATTATAGCCTTTTGAGATTTACTAAAAAAATGGATGTTTATTGTCCTGATTGTGGAAAGCATGCTATTATTACAGATAATGGTATACTTAAATTGCATTGCGAGCATTGTAAATTGTTCTTAAGAAAAAAGCTTATGATGTATAGTTATAGGATACGTCATAGGTGTCCACAATGTGATAAAATGATATATAAAGATGCTTGCTGTTTAGAAGAAAAAGAAACTTTTGTTTCTATTGAGTGTAAATGTGGGTTCAGTAGAATGTATAAGCCAACTTATAAGTGTGAGCATGGATATTATCAAAAGCCAAATTCTGAATACACATATTTTGATACAAAATTATGGTATTCAAAATCTTTTAAAAACGAAATTTTTTGGGCATTAAATATGGAACATTTGCACTATTTAAAGCACTATATTACAGCCAAGTTAAGAGAGCGTAACAATAGGGAGTATATGACTCTAGTAGAAACTTTGCCAGATTTTATTAAATCAAAAAAGAATCGTTTAGAGTTACTAAAGCTGATTGAGACTTTGGAGAAAAAATAATACAAGGAAAGATAGATGAGTAATAATTTTAAAAACACTTTAGAGAGTTGGCTATTAGAGGGGTTGAGCTCTAATATACTAAAGAGTGTAAAAGCTTTCTCTTTTAATTTATTCCAACATAAAAAACCACGTCCTCAGGGCGTGGTCAGAGTTCAAAGGTTCCACCGATTGAACTCTTGGTACACTGTTAGTTCAGGGTAGCTGTACTCCAATGAGGAGAAACAGTTGAGTAGATTTAAAAAGTTATCACAAAGTATATGGCACTGCCAATACCATATTGTATGGGTGCCAAAATACCGATATAAAGTATTGAGTGGAGAAATAGCAAGAGATGTAGAGAATCTCATGAGAGCATTTTCTCATAGGTTAGAGTGTGAGATAATAGAACTGAATGTACAAATAGATCATGTACATTTGTTGGTAATGATACCACCAAAAATCTCAATATCATCTTATGTTGGACAAATGAAAGGAAGAGTAGCAATACGAATACTCAATAAATATAAAAAGTTGAGACAAAAGCCCTATTGGGGAAACCAATTTTGGGCAAAAGGCTACTGTGTTGATACAGTAGGGTTAGATGGAGAGATGATACGTAAGTACGTAAAATATCAAGAAGATAATGAGCGAAGAGTGGAACAGCAAAGATTGTTCTAAATTAGAGTAGGGAGTACAGTTACCCTGACACCTTTTAGGTGAAAGGCATTGTATCCCCTTCAAGGGGTAACCAAAACCTGCCCTTTCAGGGTAGGATTTTTACTCATCTTTTTTGCTAAACTATGGAATGAATCAAAAAATAAAAAATAAAACTATTGAAATATGAAGCTGTATACCTTTCCAAAAGCACTCCATAGTATAGATGGAGTTACTGTTCTTTTGCATGCTGAAGATAATTGCATTTTACATAAGAAATTACATTCTGATGTGGAGAATGCAGATGTTTTAAATAATAAAGAGTTTATTACGGGCTATATGCATACGAGTGAAGAAGATTATTTACATGTATTGAGTTTGTTTGATGATGAAGTGAAATAGAAAGAATAGTATATAGTGATATTAAGTTCAGTTATTAAAAAAATTATCAATTTTTATTTTCATGGTAAATAAAGATACTTAACATACAGACACCTTATGCTAGAATCATTAAAATTTTTTTAGAGGGGGAAAGGTATGTCTAAATTGTCTTATAAGGGGATTATTATAGGATCCATTAGTGATATTATTTTAACAAATTTATTTACTATTCCTTTGTTAATATATGTCATATATCATATGGGTTCAACTGAGTTGCCTACAGCAGATGCACTATTGAAAGAATTGAAAGATAATAGTTTTTATAATACAATCGCTTTTTTAATAGGTAGTGTATGTTCAATTATCGGTGGATATATTGCAGCAAGAATAGCTAAATCTAATGAACTCTTAAATGGGACATTGGCTTCTTTTTTATGTGTAGGTATGGGTATCTATTCTATCTTATCAGGAACTTCTAAATATACTTTGACTATACATTTACTCATTGTTTTATTGACAATAGCTTTATCATTTTTGGGTGGATATTTACGTTTTAGACAAACAAAAAATAGTAAAATTTAAGTCATGGAAATAAAATTATAAAAGAGAGTATTTCATAGAATAGTTTTTAAAAGTGAAAGTATGATTTTTTAGAATTAAAGGGAATGGGCTGCCTTTATTGGTGGTGCTGTTATTATATAGTTTATGAAGGGAAAAAATGCGATACAAAATTAGTGGTTATTTGGGCATACTATTTGGTATAGTAATGTTGAGTTGGATTGGATACAATTATCTTATTGAAATGTTACCAGCTGCCAAAGGAAAAAATCCTATAGGAGCATTAGTATTATCTGGGATTAGCCTTTATTTCGGTGTAAAATATCTGAAAAAATCAAAAAATCAAAAATAAAACCATTAAAATATGAATCTATACACTTTTCCAAAAGCACTTTACAGTATAGATGGAGTTACTGTACTTTTACATGATGAAGATAATTGCATTTTACATAAGAAATTACATTCTGATGTGGAGAATGCAGATGTATTGATTGTTTCTCATGTGATAGTATTTGTGGTAAATGGTAGGGTGGAGATAAGTACAGATGACGGTAAACATATGGTCGCTACCAATGGTGAAATGTTGTTTATGCCACGAGATAGCTATATGGTATCTGATTATGTACGAAACGGCAAAGATTTAGAAGTTTTTTTGCTTTTTTTTAATCATGATATTACACTCTCTTTTTTAGGTAGTAAAAGGATACCGAGTCAAACTTCTGAGACTATCTGTAAACTCGAAGCTTCTAACAATATCTCTTATTTTTT
>WFMP01000071.1 GCA_015489035.1 Candidatus Altimarinota bacterium | reverse complement strand
GAATACCTTTTCGTTTTTGGGTTTACCATAAGAGCAGTTCCAGTTTTTCCACCTACAATCATACCTTTGATTTGTGTATTTTTACCTGTACCTTTTTTTACTGCCTCAATAAGAAGTTTTTGCATCTCTTTAGCAGTTTTTTCTTTAATAACACCACTTGCATTCGAGAAGATTGGATTTGAGAAAGCAAAGTATGCTTTTGTGAGTTCTAAAAGATTTGTTTGTATTCCGTATCCTCTAGCACATAGAGTTTTGTAGATATTTTGGTTTAATTTTTTAAGAGACGGTACATGGGAAAAGCCAAATTTCTTTAATCCGTTATAGAGTTCCTCGCCTTTTAAACTTGGCGAGAGCATATTCATTATTTTACTAGATGAATAAATAATGGCATCTTGGGCATACGACTTCTTACAACCATCTCTTTCAATATTAACATTTCTACAGTCTATTAACTCAGCATTGGACCATTTGCTATCTTTATCTAAAAGAAGTGAAAACGATATAGGTATCATTGTATTTCCTGGTTCAAAAAAATAATCCTGCGTAAGCTTCTTCGCCGGTCCTTTTTCGCTGCTCTCTTCGCTTATCATATATGAACTTTTACTTTTCATGTCAATAATAACAACCGCTATACCTTTTGCCTGATATTTTTGTTTTTCTGCTTTAAGCAAATTACCAAAAGCTGTAGTGCCTAAAAAAATTGATAAAATCAATAATATTATTTTCTTTTTCATTTATTTATCCCTTATTTTTTTATCATAAAATATGCTTTTAGATATTTGTGATTTCCTATGTTTACTTCTTTCATAATAATATGGGCAGTAAGGTTTTGATCTTGTTTTTCTATAAGAAATTGTTTATTTTTCATTTTGCTAAAAAATCTCGATAATGTTGTCTTTGTCTTATTGGCATATTTTCTAGAGATTATTTGCTTTAAAGAATTTGGAGCATAAGTTTTAGCTATTGTTGGTTTTCCTATTTTACCTCCATTGTAAAAAACAGCGTACATCTTTAAAAGTTGAATGAAATTAACCTTGAAATCTTTTGCATTATTTATTATTCTTTTATTGTTAAATATTCTTTCATACAGTAGATCTATACCACTCTTATTGTAAAGACCAAAAGCTTTATAATCTTGTTTTGGAATAGGTTTGATAAAATTTCCTATCTTAAAAAGATATAGAATTGCATGTATTTCTAAATCTGTACGGTTTTTATTTAATATTTTATTTGCATTATATCTATTACTTGAAGCAATGGCTTTGATATGATAATTGTATGGATTCATTATTACTGCTATTGCTTCTTGAAGGTGTTTTTTTGCTTTTAAAATACTCATTTCTCTTTCAAGTTTTTTTTGTAAATTAAAAGAAATATTTAATGATAAATTCTTTCTATTATGTTTATCTATAATAGCTGATAAGTTTTGATCATAAAAACCTTGCAAACCATTTATGCCCTGTCTATAAGTATAATTATTTTTCAATCTTTTTCTGGTATATCCTAGATATGGAGTAAACATGTCTTTGTAAGGATAAATTGTTTTTTCACCGCTTATTATAAAATGGTAGTTATTTCTATAAAGATGAAAAGAGTTTTTAAGTATGGCTTTTATTTTTGGGATATTAGCTTTACTTATTCCATATGCTATCGTTTTAAATGGCAGTTTAATTTTATTTGTATGTTCACTACTATAGTAGTAAATTACATATTTATTTATTGGAATAATCTTAGACAATTGGTTTATCAATAAAGAAAACTTATGCTTGTGAATAATTCCATTTGCAAGACGAAGCTTATACATCCTTATTGTTTTTGCTATAGTATTGTTTTTATCTATTATTGATTGTCTTAATGGAGGTATTTTAACTACTTTTTGATCTTTATGAAGAAAAAAGGTATGAAAATAAGAATTTGTAGCTTGCTTTAATCGTTCTCCTTTATATGGAGAATGGATAAAGAAATCATATCCCACTGCTGATATGGTAATGGCTAGTACAGTTATAAACATTTTAAATTTCATCATGTGCTTATACGTCCTGTCAGAATAAGTGTTAGTAAAAATAAAATATTTTTTCCATTTCTATTTTTTACGATTTTTTAAAGTTACAATAAAATTTGAATTAGTCTTGATATCCGTGGCATTACACTACATCAAGTTCAGAAATTTCTTGCCATATCTCATTTTTTATCTCTTCAATATTTATAATTACTATACTATTCAAATTAGCTTTTTTACACCAGCATCTTTGTTGCCTTATCATTCTTTTGGTAAAGGTATTGTTTGTAGTGTTGGTATTTGAGGTGGCATAGGCGGTGTAAGTATAGAATTTTTATTTTTAGACAAATTTACGTTAGGCGTATTGCTTTGCACATTAACCTTCGTTGGTGTAGTTGGACTAATAGTTGATGTATGAATAATATTTGTAATATTTGTAATATTTGTAATATTAACTGTTTTATTGATAACTTTAGAAATATTTGTATTTTTTGTAACATTAGCAATAATAGTAGGTGCTCCTAGTTTGTAAAACTTTTTTGCTATATTATCAGCATTTATCCCTCCTGTTTTAATGCCTGTAAGAGTATTTGCTTTTGAAATGATTGTAAGTTTTTTCTCTGTTGCTGCTGTTATTATTTCAATTCCTTTTGAGGTCTTATCGAATGAATTTTTAGTTATATTTTCAGGAGGAACTGCAATAAGTGTATCTGCTACAGATTTTATAGCACTTGCAGATGCATTTAATTTTTCTGAAACATTCTTAATGTTGATTGATTTGTCATCATGCTCAATAGTTTTTGCTACACCTGTAGCTATACCATCTGTATTAGCTACGATAGACTTGAGTCCATTATTATTATTTAATTGATTTGCTATGTATTTAAATACAGCATTTGTAACTTTATCAAAATTTGTATTGTTTGCATCTGCAACTACTGATTTAGCAAATGCTTCGGCTACCTTCTGAACAATTAAAGATTGTTTAATGGCTTTTTGTGCACCCGTAACTACATTTGGATTAGTGCTAGATAAATTAGATATAGGGTTGCTCGTAATTGCAGACATAGGTACATTTAATTGTGTTGCTACTGTAGTGAGAGCTTCTGATTTTGTAAAACCTTTTTGTACTAAAGGGACCACAAGTGAAGTCAAAGATGTAACAACGGTAGGTGTATTATTGGTATTCACTATCGCACTTAATTTTCCTTCGAATGGCTGGCCTGTGCTTGTATCAATACCACCTGTAGTTGTCACTATAGAGTTCTTAGGTATCTTTCCTGGTATTGAAATAGACCAACTACCATTAGCATCTGTTTTGGTCGTATGTCCATCTAATTCAACCGTTGCTCCTTTTAGATAGCCATCTATACTTCTCCCCTTGTATGTTGTCGAGCTAGTAGCTGGTGTTGCTTTAGAACTGCTTGAGCTTGAGCTTTGACTTCCGCAACCACCAAATCCTAGTAAGCTCAATAATAAAACACTAGTAACCAGACTAATACGTCTTGCTTTAATGTACATCATGTAATAAATCCTTATAAATTTTATTTTATGTTATTTAAATAGCTATTATGAAACTAAATCATAATATATTTAAGCTATTCTCACTTGTTTCAGAGGCACGCAAGAAACATATAGAAAAATATTTAATACTTTTAAAATCATTTTATCTCTCCCTTCGATCATTTTTTTTATTTACAATTTATCCAAAAACCATTATTTGCAGAAATAGAATCAAATGAACTATATGTCTTATTATTACTTGTAGTATGTAAAAGCCATTTATTATCTTTGAATTCCCATATACTTTTTGGTTGTGAACCATCTTCACAAATAATTTTATTTACATCTAAATCTCTATTAGTACCTGCAAGTGTCCAACCTATTGAATAATTATAGGTAGTCAACTGTGATGTTCTGATTTGTAGATTTTGTCTTTTTGTTGAATAAACCCATGTCCCCTCATCCGCATTTATAGATGTTATAGCATTCATACCACTAGCATTAATAGAGTCTTGTATTTTTTCTAATGGTGAATAAGCAAACCATTGACCTTGTTTGTACTGCCATATATATTTGATACTTTTTGGAATATTGTTTAAATTTATATTTGCCGATATAAGATTCCACCCTTTTTTTAATGCTATTTCTTTAGATTTATTACTGCTTCCAGTAGTTTGTGGTGATCCTGTTGTGATATTAGAACCACTTGATATTTTATTACTGCTTCCAGTAGTTTGTGGTGATCCTGTTGTGATATTAGGTATGTTATTAGCATAATCTAAACCTGCATAGTTTATATATACATAAGGTCTTGGATTTTGATCTGTTAAAGTTATATTTACAGTTTGATAATTTTTATCTGCACTTATTTTATAGTTCCCACCATCAGGTGCAAAATAGAGAAACTTACCATTTGTTACAGCAACTTGTTTAGAATTTATAGTCACATATTTTGGGTAATTACCAATTTTATCAGGTTGAATAGTTCCACTTATAATAAAGTTTTCTTTATACATAATCTGATTAAAAGTTTTAGCTTTGTATGTATCATTAGTTCCATAATCAACTGTTAAGGTAACAAATTTACCATAGAAGTCTTTTACAGATGGCACTATAAAATATATTGAGTGATTATTCCATTTTACATTATTAATAGTGTATGTTTTTCCATCCTCGTTTTGTAGAGTTACAGCAACTTTTTCGAGTCCGATATTCAAATTATGTTCATACAAACTACCACTTTTTGATATTACAAAAAGATGATTTTCTTGCATAAGATGAGTTTTAATAGATAAAGATAGATTAAGCTTTACTTCACTTGGATTTGTATTTGATATGTTTTTAACATATTCATAATTACTCTTATTTATATTTTTATTAAAAGTAGCAAAGTTCATATACCCATCATTGCCTAAAAGATGTATTTTATAATTAACATTTGGTTCTTTTGTAGAAGGACAAAATAGTACTTCTTTATTATTTGGAGTTATTTTTTTAAAATATCCAAAGTTTGCACTCCAAACATAATATTCTTTTCCTTTTGCTTTTGGATCTAAAGTTGCCACTGCTGTAAGTTTTGAACAGTTTCCATCCTTTTGAGATGCGATATTAGTTATTTTTATAGGAGTTACTGTTGGGTCATAATCTTGATTTTCTGGAATATTTCCTAAAGGATTTCCAATCTCTCCAGTTGTCAAATCTGGCATATTAAATTGATCTTTGCTGGAAGTAAAGCTAATATCTAAAGCCCTTCCAAGTATAGTCAAAGCTTGAAACATTGTCAATTTATTATAAGGAAGAAGTTTATTATTATCTCCTTTTATTAGACCATATTTTACAGCAGTAGAATAATAAGCTTTTGCATCATTAGCTAACTTATTATAATCATCAAAATTTCGAATATTTGAAAAATCTTTAGATTTTTTTAAATTTAACCCTTCAACTATCATTTTAACAAATTGAAATCTTGTAATATTCTCAAGAGGGTTAAATACGCCATATTTATCGGTAAGAACAGTTATGTTATCACTACCTTTATAATTGGCAAGTGTAATTACTGCTCTATAATAAGCACTATTTGGATCTATATCCGCAAAAGGATTTTTATAAAAGCCGATATTTCCATAAGGTAGAGCAAAATTAGGATCTTTTAGTTTTAGAAATTCATATAAGATTATAGATGCTTCAGCTCTACTAAAGTGAGTATATTTATTCGATGGAACTCCTAAATCAAGTTTATTTAAAACTGAAGATTTATCTAAATAGTCAATAACTGGCTTAATAGTCTTACTTTTTGCTGCATAGCTACCTATTTTACTATTTATAATCTGACCATTTGAATTTTTGATCATTATTTTGTACTGTCTATTGTTTCCAGCTTTTTGTATAACCTTTTCATAGTAATATGCTTTATCACTTTGCTTTATCATTGGGTATGGAGTTCCATAATATCCACTATTTGAGCCATTGTTAGTTACACCCTCAAATGATATATACATTTTATACCCACTTGGCAATGGCTCACTTAGTGTTGAGACAAAAGTAAATCTACTGCCTACAAAGCCTTCGTTGCTATTTTGATTGCTATTAGAAGCTGCTCTAATTTGTGTAATAACTGGCTTGATAAATGTTTTAGTTATTTGAATGGTTTTAAAATAAAAAGCAAGATTATATTTGTTATTATTTGTTGCATATACAAGAGTGTAATTGTGAGTTCCATTTGATAGATAACTTTTATCTATTGTCCAACTTAGATATGTCGATTTATCACTATATTGTTTATATGCTATTATATGACCATTTGAATCTAAGAGTAACAATGTTGGATGTTGTAATGCATATTTAGAATTAACATTAACTTTTAAAGAAATATTACCATTAATTATGCTTCCAAAAGACAGTTTAATACTATTATCTTCATTTATGGTTTTAGATGTTATACTGTTATTAGATCTAGTAATAATTTTGACTTCTATAATTCCAGAACTTTGAGGATATATGTTATAGCTATAGCCAGCAAAAAGAGTTGTATAACACAATATTAATATTAACGGGATTAGTCTATTTAGTTTCATTTTTGAGTCCTTTAAGGATAGAATTAAATGCCTTTAAGGTAGAATGAACACGCAAATATCCAACTTGCTGATTAATTATATTGACCATATGCTTACGAACTAATGAAATATATTGAGGATTATTTTTTAAAACTTCACTTAATACTCTGGAGTTTATTTCTTTGTTATATAGTATTCTATCAATACTATAAAAATATGCATAAGCATACGATAAAGGTATATAGTTATTCTCTTTTGACATTACATCTAACTTAACATTTAAATTAGAG